>JANMWM010000137.1:0-4395 GCA_031394005.1 Sphingomonas sp. | reverse complement strand
ACCAACATCCGCGCCGCGCTGGGCGACCTCATCGGGCGCAATGCGTGGATGGACCCGTCGACCAAAAGCGAGGCGCTGGCCAAGCTTGCCAGCTTCGATCCGCGCATCGGCCACCCCAAGAAATATATTGATTATTCGTCGATGGAGATCCGCCGCGACGACCTTCTCGGCAACGTCATGGCGTCGGAGAAATTCGGTCACGCGCTCGAACTAAAGCGACTACCCAAACCGGTCGACCGGTCGCTGTGGTACATGACCCCGCAGACGAACAACGCCTATTACGACCCGTCGATGAACCAGATCACCTTTCCGGCGGCAATCCTTCAGCCGCCATATTTCGACCCCAACGCCGACCCTGCGTCCAACTATGGCAGCATCGGCGCCACCATCGGCCACGAGGTCGGCCATGGCTTCGACGACCAAGGACGGCAGTATGATGCGGCAGGACGGTTGCGCGACTGGTGGAGCCCGGCTGCGGCCAGGGATTTTGAGGGGCGCACCACGAAGTTGGTCAAGCAGTATGACCGCTATGAGCCAGTACCCGGAGTGCACATCAAGGGTCAGCTGACACTGGGCGAGAATATCGGCGATCTGGGCGGGCTAGAAGTCGCCTATGCCGCCTACCGCCGCTATGTCGCAAAACATGGCGAGCCGGCGTCGATCGACGGGCTAAGCGGCGACCAGCGTTTCTTCATCGCCTATGGCTATTCATGGCAAACCAAGACGCGAGAGGGCGCGCTTCGTGCGCAACTGCTGGCGGATCCGCATTCCCCGGCGACGTTCCGCGTCAACGGCGTCGTTCGAAACATGGACGAATGGTATCGGGCATTCGACGTCAAACCGGGCGACAGGCTCTACCTCGCGCCCGGGGAACGAGTTCACATCTGGCGGTAAGGATCTTGCGACGAAGTCTGGGCGCCCCCTTAGCCATGGTGCTGCACGAAGCTTGTGCCATTAGCCGATTTTGACGAGGACGATCTTGTCGACCTGGTGAAGCGACGCTGTCCTCGACGGCGCCGCTTGCGGGGATCAGGTCAGCGGTTTCGCCGGGCACGATCGAGCCAAAGCGAATGGTCCGCCGCCGTGAACCGCTTTCCATACGACAGGCCCTAAATCGGACGGCCGGATTCCTACCCAGTTGCTCGTCCGATGTCGGCAAAGTAGACGTTGGAAGTAGTCGGTCGGTCATGGTTTCCTTACGCAGACTGGCGCGAAGGCGATGGAGTCGGGAAAAGGCTGTCGGTTTTGCCAATACAACTCGACGACTGCACCTTTCACACTTCAGAATTTTCGCCGGCGTAGGCGCGCGCGAAACGGTCAAAAGCAGCCCTCGACGCTGCAACGCACTCATCCTCCTCAGATACGTCGAACGACACAGCTTCGAGAACTCGAAAAAATACCGACTATGTTTTCAGGATTGCCGTCTGCTGCGCAAAATGCCGGGCACCAAAAGTGGCGCTCATACCGATCGCATGGGCGCGCGGCGTCAGATGCCGGGCGCCCAGCGTCGAACCTTCCAGGACGTAGAGGGTGCCAATTGCTTGGGCCGGTGAAAAGGCTTGGCCCGGAACGATTGAGTAGCTTTGTATGGGGGTCGCCGCCTCAGTCACGTCTTGGATATCAGTGCGCAGAGCGGGAGTGATGGTGCGGTCAGGCCACAAGTTATTGATCAGGTACGGATTGAAATTGACTCGCGGCGTCCAAAAGCTCAGTCGATTGAGTCACTTCGTTGATCAGCAATCAACCTTAAACCGTGTCGGATCTACAAATAGATTCTCCGCTCGACATTCCATCAAGGCCAACTCGAGGGGTTGCCGGGCGCGCAGGGTTGCCTGGAGATAAGCGGCATAGGACGGTCGATCGAGGAAATATCCGGCGTCATTAACGACCCCGTCAAGCTGCCGGTGGGCGCTCTCGGTCACTGATCGAAGTCGTGATCGACGGTCAGCAAGCATCATGATCAGCTTGCGGCTGGCTGCTAAAGTCCGGACCACTCGGCAGGAGCTCTAACTTTCGCATGGCCAACGGCTGCTCAATAACCGGCGCATAGTTATCAGCTCCACTTTGCATGTTAACGTCATTGCCGTTGGCAGGGGGAAACCGCGTAACGTGCCCTCGATGATTACGAATCGGCCAATACGTCAAGCCCTTTACTGAACGCCCCAGCGATCGAAGCCGACGTGTGAGCGCGCCCAGCAAGGTCTGAATGAAGCTACCGAGAAAGTCGGTCGCGTTCGTGGACAGGCGCGAGATTGGCCAGTCGGACGAGGTCGCGATGAGAAAGCCGACCGGCTGAATAGCGCCAATGTGGTGAATCGGTTCAAGGTCGCAACCGGGCAGGTCGGCCTGAGCGTATTCCTGCGTAATTGATTTTACTTGTTGCCACACCGACGCCTTTCGATGCCAAGCGTAAGGCTCAGAGGGCATCGGCGAGCCGTCCGAATGTCGCCATGCGGTCGCAGGCATAACGTCAAATGACTTCTTTGTCGAAGGACGGTAACCGGATGTCGGACGCTGAAAGAATCCGACACTGCGCCAATCAACCCAGGCAAGGCTCGTGTTTGGGTTGCTTAGCTCCGTACAGCTGGCGGCGATAAAGAGCCGCTCGTCACACCGTTAACTCCACAATAGCCACTCAAGCCACGGTCGTCCTCTGCGCTATGTAAATGTCTAGTGTCACTTGATTCCTAGTCTTGAGCAGACGGACCGCTTTGTATCACCAAGAGCGAATACTTAGCGCCGAGTCCTCGGCCTGACCTCGCTACTCACTCCTAACCGCCCGGCACTGCTACCCAAACTGGCGCAAGATGCGACAAAGATGCGCTACCGAAACAGGGCTTGATGTGGATAACTGCGTCGGGCAAGCGCGCGGCGAACGCGGGTGGGGGGCCGATCCCGGATGCCTCCATTTCATCGCTCCGCCGGCTCCCCTCGTCATTAACCATGACTAACATGACCTGCTATGGGTTGAACTTCGCCGCGCGATACCCCCGGGAGGTCGCTAACCAAGGGGTAGAAAGACATATCCATGGCCTTCAGCCATTTGTTCAAGATTGCCTCGACCGACCTCGCGATCGACCTCGGCAGCGCCAACACCGTCGTCTATGCGCGCGGCCGCGGAATCGTCATCAACGAGCCGTCGGTGGTCGCGATGGAGACCCATGCCGGGGTGCGCCGAGTGCGCGCGGTCGGCGCCGACGCCAAGCTGATGATGGGCAAGACCCCTGCCTACATGAAGACCATCCGCCCGCTTAGAGCCGGCGTCATCGCCGACCTCGACGTCGCCGAGCAAATGCTCAAGCATTTCATCCACAAGGCCAATGGCGGGCAGGGCCGCTTCACCCGCGGCCCACAAATCGTTATTTGCGTGCCCTCGGGATCGACCCAGGTCGAGCGCCGCGCGATCCGCGACGCCGCCTCTAACGCCGGTGCGAGCGAGGTCTCGCTACTCGTCGAACCGATCGCTGCCGCGATCGGCGCCGGGCTTTCGGTGATCGAGCCGACCGGCTCGCTAGTGGTCGATATCGGCGGCGGCACGACCGAGGTTGGGGTGATCTCGCTACGCGGACTAACCTATGCCAAGTCGGTCCGCGTCGGTGGCGACAAGATGGACGACGCCATCAGCCAGGCGGTCCGCCGCAACCACAATCTGCTCATCGGCGAGGCTACCGCCGAGAAGATCAAGAAGGAACTCGGCACGGCGCGGGTGCCAGCCGGAATTGAACCGCGCCGCGCCTTCGTCCGCGGCCGCGACGTCGCGCGTGGCGTGCCTCGCGAAATCGAGATCAGCCAGGACGAGTTGGTCGACGCGCTGCGCGAACCCGTCGGCCAAATCATGCACGCCGTCCGCCGCGCACTCGAGAATACCGCTCCTGAGATCGCCGCCGACATCATCGACGGGGGCATCATGATGACCGGCGGCGGCTAGCTCCTGCCCCAGATCGACGCGGTGCTCGCCGACGAGACCGGGCTGCCCGTAGTCATCGCCGACAATCCGCTGATGTGTGTCGCGTTGGGTGCGGGCCGCGCACTCGAGGACCCCGCTTACCACGGCGCGCTGACGCAGCGCTGAGGCTAGGAAGGGTCCTCTTCCCTCGCCAGCACCCGCTCCAGCAACCGCTCGATCGCCGCCAGACTCTCGGGCTCGTCGAGCGCCGGGGCGTGGCCGACGCGCGGCACCGTCACCAGCTCGACGTCGGGAATCTCGCGCGCCATCCGCTCGGCGACCTCGGCCTCGAGCAGGTCGGTCAACTCGCCGCGCAATAACAGCACCGGCCGCCCGGCCAGCGCGCAGTAATAAGGCCAGATATCTGCCTGAGGCGCGCTCGCGGCGGCGTTGAACCCATCGGCAATTGCCGCGTCATAATCGAAGCGGATCGCGCCGTCGCGTTCGCT
>JANMWM010000012.1:0-34928 GCA_031394005.1 Sphingomonas sp. | reverse complement strand
CGAGGATCTCGGTTGCATCGAGGCTGACCGCGCGATTCTCCATCAGGTCAACGAGGCGGCCCGGGGTGCAAACGAGGATGTCGACGCCCTTCGCCATGTCCTGCTTGTTCTTGTAGATCGACGTGCCGCCGAATACGGTCGCGACGTGCAGCCGCGAGCCACGAGCATATAATTTGGCATTCTCGGCGATCTGGGCGGCGAGTTCACGCGTCGGCGCGATGACCAGCATGCGGCAGCGGCCGGGGGCGGCCTTCTTGCCGCTCGCGACCAGGCGGTCGATCGAGGGAAGCATGAAGGCAGCGGTCTTGCCCGTGCCGGTCTGGGCAATGCCGAGCAGGTCGCGACCGCTCAGCACGGTCGGGATGGCTTGCGCCTGGATCGGCGTGGGTGTGGTGTAGTTCTTCGACGCGAGCGCATCGAGGACGGGCTGCGAGAGCCCGAGGGACTGGAATGTCGTAATGGGAAATACCTTGAGTGGCCGCGCACACCGCGCCGGATTGGCACGGAGGGGGCGACGGGAATGTGGGGCGCCCCGCGTGATAGGAGAGCTTGAAGCGATTAATCGCTCGAGACACCGCCGGGGGCCCCTTATCCTCGATTCGAGGTGGGTCCGATCACGCTGCATGTGTCTCGTGATACAAGTCCAGTGGGGGAGCGCGGCACAAAAGTCCAGCTATTTGTGCGGCGGAGCAAGGTCGGGCGTCAGGCGGAGGCGATCTGCCCGTCCGCGATGGTAAACCGGGACGCCGTTCCGATCGCCTCGAACAGCGCCGGTTCGGTGCCCGTCATCCACACCTGGCCCCGCCCTTCGAGCCGTCCGAACAGCGCCGCGCGGCGCGCCGGATCGAGGTGGGCGGCGACCTCGTCGAGCAACAGGATCGGCGCCACCCCGAGCCGCTGCGTGACCAGTTCGGCATGGGCGAGGACCAGTCCCAGCAGCAGCGCTTTCTGCTCGCCGGTCGAGGCGCTGGCGGCGGGCTGGCTCTTGGCGACATGCACTACCGACAGATCCTGCCGATGCGGCCCCTCGGTCGCTCGCCCGGTCGCCGCGTCCCTGCCGCGATTGGCGCGGAGGCGGGTGGCCAAGTCCCCCGCGGTCCCTCCCTCGAGCGCCAGGGCGGCGCGGGGAAAGTCGATTAAAGGGGCCGACGCAATCGCCTCGCGAAGCGCCTCGACGGTCCGCCCGCGGGCTTCGGCGAGGGCGACGCCATGCTCGGCCATCCCCGCCTCGAGCGCCGCGAGCCACGTCGGATCCGCGCTGTCGGGTTCCGCGAGCAGCTTGTTTCGCGCCCGCATCGCCGCTTCGTAGCGCGCGGCGTGGCTGGCATGGCCTGGCTCTAGCGCAAGCACCAGCCGGTCAAGGAACCGTCGCCGGTCTCCCGCGCTGGCCGCGAACAACCGGTCCATCGCCGGGGTCAGCCACAGGATCGAAAGCCATTCGCCAAGCGCGTTGACCGATGCCGCCGCGCCGTTGATCCGCACCTGCCGCCGCTCCGGTGCCGCAGCGAGCGTACCCGTCGCCAATTGGGTGTCGCGGGCGAGCCGACCGGCCACTCCGAACCCGCCCGGCCCGCTGCTTCTTGCCATCTCGCCAAGCGCAGCGCCGCGCAGCCCCCGGCCCGGGGCAAGCAGGGAGACCGCTTCGAGGATGTTCGTCTTGCCCGCGCCATTGTTGCCCGTCAGGATGACGAAGCCCGGTCCCGGCTCGATGGCCGCTTCGCCGTAGGAACGGAAATCGGTCAGGGTCAGGCGGTTCAGCGGCACGCTTCGTCCTAGCGCGGTCCGAGAATGGAACAAGCGATGCAAGAACTGCATGGTCTCGTCGGGACAAGTTGCTGGTTGAAACTGGCGGGAGAGCCTAAGTGTCTCTCCGAAAGGGTTGCGCGATGAATGTATTCTCGTTCTGGTTCGACATGATGAAAGCCGGGCGGATGGTCGGCGAGACGCTCGACGCCTCGCAGTCGGTGATCGCCAGCCGGTCGGGGACGATCGCCGAGGCAACGCGCAACCCGCTCAACGCCGACACGCGCGAACTGACCCGGATGGTCGACGAGAAGAGCAGTGCCTTTGCCAAATCGGGGGCGATCCTGGCGAGCGATTGGACCAAGCTTCACGGCGAGATGGTCGCGCAGGCTCAGGCGCTGGGGTCGCTGTGGATGAGCGGGCGCCCGCCGAGCTTTGGCGCCGCCCAGTCAATTGCCGCAAGATCGCAACGCATCGGCACCCGCGCGCTGTCGAGTGGGGTCCGCGCGCTGCGCCCGATCCACGCTACGGCGACGGCGAACAAGCGGCGGCTCTCGAAGGACTAGCTGCAGCCGACCGGCCCCCGCTCCCTCACACGCGCATTGGCATGATGACATACAGCGCGTCGCTCTTGTCGTTTTCGCGCAATAGCGTCGGCGCGGCGGCGTCGGCCAGGTGGACTTCGACGGTGTCGCCGTCGATCTGGGCGAGGATGTCGAGCAGGTAGCGGGCGTTGAAGCCGATCTCGATGGCGTCGCTGCTATAGTCGGCGGCGAGTTCCTCGGTGGCGAGGCCGTTCTCGGGGCTGGTCACCGAGAGGGTAACCCGGTCCCGGTCGAGCGCGATCTTGACGGCGCGGGTCTTCTCGCTGGCGATGGTCGAAACGCGGTCGACGCCGGCGGCGAAACTCTTCGGGTCGAGTTTGAGCAGCTTGTCGTTGCCGGTCGGGATGACGCGGGTGTAATCGGGGAAGGTGCCGTCGATCAGCTTCGAAGTGAGCACCGCAGTGCCGAGGTTGAAGCGAATTTTTGTGGGCGAGAGCGAGATTTCGAGCGTGCCGTCGACCTCGTCGAGCAGCTTGCGGATTTCCTGGACGCACTTCTTGGGGATGATCACGTCGGGCATACCATCGGCGCCGTCAGGTTTGGCGACGGTGACACGGGCGAGGCGATGGCCATCGGTCGCGGCGGCTTTCAGCCTGTCGTCGGCGATGTGGAGGAAGATGCCCATCAGATAATAGCGGGTTTCTTCGCTCGAGATGGCAAAGCGGGTCTTGTCGATTATCTGGCGCAGCGTCGCGGCGGGAAGCTCGAAGCGCGTCGGCAGTTCGCCCTCGGCAATCACGGGGAAATCATCGCGCGGCAGGGTCGAAAGGTTGAATCTCGCGCGCCCCGCGATGACCTGCATCTTGCCATCCGCGGCGGAGATCTCGACCTGGCTCCCTTCGGGCAGCTTGCGGACGATGTCGAAGAAGGTGTGCGCCGAAACGGTAGTCGCGCCGGCCTGGCTGACCTGCGCCGGGACATGCTCGTCGACCTGAAGGTCGAGGTCGGTCGCCATGAGGCGGATGCTGCCTCCCTCCTCGGCCTCGATGAGGACGTTGGACAGGATCGGGATGGTGTTGCGGCGCTCGACGACCGACTGGACGTGGCCGAGGCTCTTCAACAGGGTTGCCCGCTCGATCGTCGCCTTCATGATGTTCTTCGCCCCGTGCTTACGCGTTTCACAATCACTATAGCGGCGGCAATGGCCGGTGCCAGTGGGGACGATGCGCTTTTGTGGGGGCGGTTTTGGACGGCGCGGGCGCGGCGGCGAAGTTTTCCGCCTAAAGCGTGGCGGGATGCCCGCACAGCCATCTAGACGAAACCGATGTTCGTTCCGGGCGGGCTGCCGGCGTAGTTGGCGATGTTGGGCACCACGGTCGGCAGGTCCGACGCCGCGATCCCGAACCAGCTGGCGAGGGTAGCGGCATATTGATCGACCGCCATCGTCGGGATCAGTCGCCCCTGACCAATGTCGTCTGGGCCGCCACATGCCGCGGGCGGCGGGCCGGTCGTCGGGCTGGACGATGTCGAGCCAAGAATCGCTCGCGAAGCTGGTGGGGCGGCTTGCGGTTAGCTCGAGCCAGCGGTCGTTGGCGAACGTCACGTCGTCGCCGAGTTCGATGTGAAGGATGCCGGCGGGGGTCGCCCGGGCGACGCCTTGGAACAGGCGCTTGCCGTGGTCGGCGGCGAAGCCGAGGCGGTCGTGCTCGCCGATGATCGCGACGACGGGCAGGACGAGCATGACGAGCGTCGCGAGGAATACCTGCAAGATAGAGATACCCTCGACCGGGCCAAGCGCCGAGGTCGCAATCGGACCGAGCCCGAGCGCGGTGAACAGGATCGAACAGACCGCACTCGTGGCCAGCGTAAACATTGCCGAGAGCAGGTGGAGGCGGAAGGCACCGAGCAGCACGATCGGCGTCGACAAGAATAACAGCGACTTGTGGCTTTGTGAGAACACGAGCACACCCAGTGCCGCGGCGACGACGGGGATGAGCACTGCTTCGCGCCGGGCGAGGCCGCTGGGCCGGTCGCGGCGGATCGACAGGAGGATCGGGGCGATGATCATCAGCCCGAGCGCGTCGCTGCCGTACCAGCTGGCAAAACCGGTAGCGACGGGAACGCCGTCACGCCACGCGAACCAAGCGGCACTGATCAGTGATCCGGCCAGCGGACCGAGCAGCGCGGCGCCGATGAATCGCCCTATCGCGCTACTTTCGAGGACGTTGTCGGGACCGAAATCGCGCGCGGCGATGGCGACGACCAGCGCGATCTCGAGGCTGTTGAGGAGCAAGAGGACCGCCGCGGCGACGATCGTGTCGCCGCTGAAGAGATTGGCCGCGATATTGCCCGCGAACCCGGCGCCGGCGAGCACGACCCATTCGCCGCGTGGACGCCGCAACAGCAGTGCGACGGCAAGCCCGTTGGCGAGCCAAACCGCTGCGATCCGTCCGATGTAACGGGTCATGACGATACCGAGCCAGGCGACGACTCCGAATGCGATGGCGAAGAGCAAGGCGCGAAGGATGGTGGCCGGGTCGAGCCGCGCCCCAGGAGAGATGCGGGCAGCCGGCAGTTCATGAACCATGATGATCGTCCTGTCGCCGAGCGCCGCTGGTCTACGGCAGCAACGCGGCGGGCGTTCACGGAGTCAGGTCCGATGTGGGGTAAACTTAATCCTGCTTGGCGGGGATGACGTCACGTTTGAGCCGGGTCGCGGCGACGGCGCACAGCGCTGCGGCGAGGACATAGAAGCCGAGGCCGTAGAGCAGCGAATAATGAAGCGACGCGGGTCCATAGAATGGCGTCAGCCGGTCGGACAGATAGCCGAAGATGAAAGTGCCGAAGCCGATTCCGATCAAATTGTTGATCAGCAGGAAGCAGGCCGAGGCGGTGGCACGCTCCGCGGGGGGCACGAGTCGCTGGACCGCGCTGGTGATCGGGCCCAGCCAGGCGAGACTGAGCATGTACGGCAGGGCGAAAAGCGGCCAGGCGAGGCTGAGCAACGTCGTCGACATGGCGGTGGCGTAGAGAGGCGCGGTGAACAGGAAGGCGACCGCGGGGACTGCGGCGTCTGCGCCGACCGAGCGGCCGCGCAGGCGGTCGGCGATTAGCCCGCCGAGATAGATTCCCGCGCACCCGCCGACGAGCACGATGCTGCCGAAGTAAAGTCCCATTTTTGTCAGCGAGACGTGGAGATCGGCGACGAAGTAGGAGGGCAGCCAGAAGCCGAGGCCATAGCCGCAGATCGAGGCCGAGGCGGCGCCGAACGCGAGCAGCCAGAAGCTCGGCTTGCGCGCGAGACGGGTGGCGACCGCGGCGAAGCTGGCGACGGGGGGCGCATCGGCGAGATGGGGAGCTTCGGGAACAAAGTGGCGGATGGCGAATGCGACCGGAAGGCCGGCTAATCCGATGATCGCGAAGGCATAGCGCCAATTGAGGTGGACCGTCAGCCAGGCGCCGGCAACGAGGCCGATCGCCGAGCCCAACGGGATGCCGAGTGAGAAGAGTGCGAGGCTGCGCGCGCGGCGCTCGGGGGGGACGCTGTCTGCGATCAGCGCATAGGAGGGGGCGACTCCGCCAGCTTCGCCAATGCCGACACCCATGCGAAGGGCGAACAGCTGCCAGAAATTCTGGCCGAGCCCGCACAGCACGGTGAACAAGCTCCACACCGCAACCGCGACGGCGATGACCCGCACCTGGCCTGAGCGGTCGGCGATGCGCGCGAACGGGATCGCGAGGGTCGAATAGAGCGCTGCAAAGGCGATTCCGCCCATCAGGCCAAGCTGGGTGTCGCTGAGGTGGAGTTCGGCCTTGATCGGGATCTTGAGGATCGCAAGCAGCTGGCGATCGAGGAAGTTGAAGACGTAGGCGAGGAGCAACAGCCCGACGAGCGGCCCGGTGCGGGCGGCGGTCGCAGGGCCGGTGCTCCTCGTCCGATCAGTCAGAACTTGTACCCCACCGAGAAAAACAGCTGGCGCGGGCTATCGTAATAAGCAGTCAAAACGCCCTCCTTGCCAAGCGCCGGGCCGATCCCCGGCGTGCCGTCAAGATTGATCAAATTGCCCGTAAAAGGGTTATGACGCAAGAAGTTATAACTAGATGAGATATAGCGTTTGTCGGTCAAGTTGCGAGCGTGCACGCCGAACATCCAGTGATAATCGGGACCCGTGTAGACGAGGTTGGCATCGAGCAGCGCAAACCCCTCCTGGTCGAGTCCGGGGATGCGCAGTTCGAACTGCTGGCTCGAGCTGCGGTAAGACAGCGTCGTGCTGACATCTATATCCTCGCCGTTGCCAAACGGATGGGTCAGGCTGAGCGTCCCGCTGGCGGTCCATTTGGGGGTATTTTGAATCTTGCGGAATGCGGCAACGTCAACCGTCACGCCGGGGGAGGGGAGCTTGAGGCCCGTCGTCTGACCGTAGAGGACGTCGGTCAGGAACTTCCGGTACTTGGCGTTGAGGTAGCCGACCGACCAGCCAAGGTTGAGCCGTGTGCCCGCAGGGTCGCCAGCGAGCCGAGCGGTTCCTTCCCACTCGACGCCGCGGATACGCGCCTTTGCGGCATTGGTGGTCGCCCCGGCGAAGGTCGCGACGCCGTTGACGACGACTCCGACCGATGCCGGGATCTGTACATTCTTGTAATCGGAACTGAAGATGACGAGCGCGGTGTAGACCTGGCGATCGAACAGCGAAGCCTTGTACCCGACCTCCTCGGTCGTAACCTTTTCAGGCTTGAAGGCGAAGCTGTTGTAGATTTCGTCATGGCCGCGGACGCCGTCATTGTTGGTATCCTTGGCGGCCGCCGAAACTCCGCGCAGATCGAACCCACCGCCCTTGAAGCCCTGCGCGTAGCTTGCGTAGAAGCTGTTGCTGGCGTCGGGCTTGAAGCTGATCGAGACGCGCGGGGTGAAGGCAGTGTCCTTGCGCTTGCCTTGGAAGTTCGACGACGGGGGACCCGCTGCAACCCCAAGCCCCCCAAACAGCGGCGATCCGCCACCGACGTAATTCTGCCGGAACACGGTCGAGTTGCGTCGGTCGTCAGTGTAGCGACCGCCCAGCGAGAGCGCGAGTTAAGGCGAGAAGTTGTAGCTGAAATCGCCAAACACCGCGTACGTCTTGATTCCGACATTGCCTTGGGTGAAAGGGGTAAAGCCGTTGACGGTAGTGAGCAAGCGGACGTCGAAAGCGGTAAAGGCGGTAGCATCCAGATAATAGGCGCCGACCAGCCCTTGAAGCGGGCCGCGGTTGAGCTGGAGCTGGAATTCCTGGCTGAACTGCTTGTTGCGATAGAAGCCGGGGACATCAACGTCGGCAGCGGGAAGCGCGTCGAAGTCGATCGGATTAGCGCTGTCGTCCTTGCGATAGCCGGTGATCGATTTCAGCAGCAGGCCTTCGCCCAACGCGAACTGGCCGTTGATGGAAACACCCTTGGAGACAGATTTCTGGTGCGGGCTGACGAGGCCGCCCTGGCTGGTAAAGACGTTCGACAGCACAGGCGTGCCCGACCGCAGGCCGGCGAGGAGGCGGTGGCCGCCGCGAGGGGCATTGTGGTCCCGGGTGTAGTCGGCACTCCCCCGGATCAGTGCGGAGTCGTCTCGTCCGATTTCGGCTGACACGCGGCCCGCCTTCACTTCCTTGTTGTAATTGTCGAGGCCGGTGGTGACGTTCTGGCCGAACCTGCCGCGGTGGAGGCGGGCGACCGACGAGCCGATGCGGAGCGCGTCGCCGAGCGGATAGGAAGCCGTAGCGGTGGCGTCGAGTTGGCCATATTCGCCGCCGGTTCCTTTGACGCTCAATTCGGGGCGGTTCGACAGCCTGCGAGTGACGTACTTGATTACGCCGCCGATGGTGTTGCGGCCAAAAAGCGTGCCCTGCGGTCCGCGAAGAACCTCGATCCGCTCGACGTCGTAAATGTCGAGGACGGCGCCTTGCGGACGGTTGAGATAGACATCGTCGAGATAGAGTCCGACGCCCTGCTCAAAGCCGCCGACCGGGTCCTTGCTGGCCGACGCCGCGGATGAAGGCGCTCAAGGTCGAATTGGACCTGCGAGCGACCTCGATCGTGACGTTGGGGGTCGTCTGGGCGACCTCGGTAATATCGATTGCGCCCGATTTTCGAGCCGCGCGCCGGTGAAGGCGGTGACCGCAATGGGGATGTCTTTGAGTGATTCAGCGCGACGGCGGGCGGTGACGATGATCGCGCCGGTGTCGGCGTCGGCGGGGGAAGTCGTGGTCGCGGTGCCCGCGGTAGCGTTGGCGGTGGTCGAGGCGTTCGATGGCGGGGCGTCCTGCGCACCGATGGTGGCGGTTCCTGCGAGAGCGGCGTCGGCAGCGGCCACGCTGGCGGCGCTGGCCAGCAACAAGGCCCGCGCGAACGATATAGAAACCATGCTATCCTCCCCTTTGGTGGCGCGCCCCTTGTCCGGTTGCATCGCCTTGTCGCTTGGCTTAGTGAAAGTTGAACCGGGTTTCAACTTATATGGTGGCGCAGTGGGGAGATTTGGATGGGGATGGCGGAAAAAAGCCCGGCGAGTAAAGGCAAGGCACCGCGCACGGCACGGGGCGAGCGGACACTGAGGCGGATTCTCGACGCGGCGCTGCGGGAGTTCGGCGAACGCGGGTTTGCCGAGAGCTCGGTATCCTCGATCACGCAGCGGGCCGAGGTCGCGCTGGGGACGTTCTATACTTATTTCGACAGCAAGGAGGCGCTGTTCGCGGCGCTGGTCCGCGACATGTCGGAGCGGGTCCGCGTCGCGGTGGCACCGGCGATCCCTGGCGCGCGCGACGCGCTCGACGCCGAGCAGCGCGCGCTCGCTGCCTATCTCGACTTCGTCAACGAACACCGCGAGGTCTACCGCATCATCGATGAGGCCGAATTTGTCGATCCGGCGGGCTTTCGCGCGCATTACGAGACGACGGCGGAGAGGATCGTCGAGCGGTTACGCACCGGCGCTGCGAAGGGCGAAATGCGGGCCGATCTCGACGGTGACGACGCGCTCGAGCGTGAGGTCGCGGCGTGGGCGCTGATGGGAATGAACGTGTTCCTGGGCTTGCGCTTCGGGGTGTGGGGCACGGCGGACGGCAAGGCGGTAGCGGCGGCAGCGAACCGACTGCTGCGCGAGGGTTTGGCGCGCTAGCGGAGGGCGGCGGCAAGGGGCGCGAAGGCGGCGATGTCGGTTTCGTCGTGATAGAGGCCAAGGCCGATTCGGAGCACGTCGCCGCGGACGTCGGTGATGCATCCTTCGTGGCCGAGTTGTTCGCACCACGCCGCGGCGCTGGGTGCGCGGAAGGCGAGGAAGCGGGCGTGGGGCTGGCCGTCGAGCGGATTCAATAGCTCGGCGTCGGCGAGCGGGGTTCCGGCAATGGCGTCGAGCAGTCGCGTCTGAAGTGCGGCGACCTTGCTCGAGATTCCTCGAGTCGTAAGGCCCTCGGCCTCGAGCATTCGCTGCACCGCGTTGAAGCGATATATCCCCGAGGGATCGAAAGTCGCGCCCATGTAGCGCATCGCGTCGGGGGCGTAACCGACATGGCCTCGCGGCAAGTCGAGCTCGTCGAATTCGGCATACCAGCCGGTGATCGGGGGGCGCGGGCCGAATCCGGGCGGACAATGCATGAATCCCACGCCTTCCCCTGCCATGGCGTATTTATAGCCGCCGCCAAGGAAGAAGGCAGTCGCGCCGAGCGGTGCGGGGAAGGGCCGGTCGATGCCCATGAAGCTGTGGTAGCCGTCGATCACGACCCACGGACCTTCCGGGCGGCCGAGCGCGGCGACGGGGGCGATATCGATCAGCTTGCCGGTTCCGAACATCAGTTGCGAGACGAAGACGAGGTCGTGCGCGGGGCCGTGGGCGATGAGTTGATCGACGAGGCCGGGGCCGACCGGGAGGCGGGCGACGGTTGCTTCGCCGCTTTCCTCCCAGCGGGCGAACTGGCGGCGGGCGCTGTGGAATTCGCCGTCGGTGGTGATGATGCGCAGCGGCCCAGCGCGACGCGGGCAGGCGGCGGCGAGACGGATGATCAGGTCGTGGGTATTGCTCGAAAAGACGATCGCCGACGCTTCTGCGGTGCCGAGTTCGGCGGCGGCTCGCGCCTGTGCCTCGGGCCAGACCTCGCCCATGATGCGGTCCCACTTGCGGTCGGCGAGGCGGGCGGAGTCGGTCCAGCATTCGACCTGCCCATCGAACGACGCGTCGGGCCATAGATGATGGCTATGCGCCGCCATGTGGAGGCGGCGGGGAGCGGCGGCGAGGCTTTTCGAGAAGATGCGTTTCATAGCTGAGTGCGCAAGTCCCACAGCGCGGGGAAGGCGCGCTTCGCCAGCGTCGAGGCGAGGTAGGAGGCACCCGCCGAGCCGCCGGTGCCGGGCTTGCCGCCGATGATCCGGCTGACGGTGAGCAGATGCTTGTGACGCCACGCGGCGAGTGCGTCGTCGATGTCGACCAGCTTCTCGGCGAGCTGGTAAAGCTCGAACCAGCGCTCGGGGTCGCGATAAACTGCGAGCCATGCGGCGGCGATGGCGTCATCGTCGGCGATGTCGAACCCGGCGCGGGCGAGTGCTGTGTTGGCCTCGTCCCACAGGCTTGGTTCGGCGAGTGCCGCCTCGAGCCTGGCCCGGCCTTTGCTCCCGCCCTCGTGATTGGCGAGCATGCCTTCGTCCTTGAGCCCGAGGCGGAACTCGAGCTCGCGGAACTGCGCCGACTGGAACCCCGACGAAGTGCCAAGGACATGGCGGAAGGCCGAATAATCGACCGGGGTGAGCGTCGCGAGCACATCCCACGACAGCGTCATCACCGACTGGATCCGGCTCACTCGCGAGAGCGCTTTATAGCCTTCGGCGAATTTGTCGGCACGGACGAGGGCGACCGCGAGACCGACCTCGTGGAGCATCTGCTTGAGCCACAGCTCTTTCGTCTGGTGAATGACGATGAACAGCATCTCATCATGCAGCTCCGATCGCGGATGCTGCGCGGTGAGGAGCGTGTCGAGGCTCAGATAATCGGCATAGGTGATGCCGGCAGGGGTCGCGGTCATGAAGGCAACCCTAAAGCTTCAGCCAGCGTTACGCGACCCTTACTGCCCGCCCGGCTTGCCGCCGGCATTGCCCGAGCCGCCCAGCCCACCCGAGCCGACCGTGCCAATGTTGCCGAAAATTTCGTCGAAGAAGCTGCGCTTGCGGCCGAGCGTCGGGGTGGACTTGCGCAGCGGATGGACCGAGGCGATCTGTTCCTTGCCGCTGCGGTCGACCGCGGCGACGTTGCCAGCGGTGTCGAAACGGACGTGGAATAGATCCTGTTTCGTCGCATGCGGGTTGCGGAAGGCGAACGCCGAGGTGTCGCGCGACAGATAATACCAGTCGCTGTCGGAGAACTGGCCGGTGAAGCTCGGGCGGCCGAGCGTCTTCTGGACCGAATCCTTATTGTCGACCCCGGGCTGGATCGCCGAAGCAAGTGTCTTGTCGAGGACGAAGCCGCGATGATCCTTTATTCCCGCGCATCCCGCAAGGAGAGTCGCGGCGGCGGCGACGGCGATCAGCGAACGGGTCATTTTATCTCCTTGGCAACGATTGTCTCGCGCCGCGCAGCGCGTGATGCTTGTTTCGCGCCGCATGCCGCTCAATATGCGAGAGCGCGCCAGCGACGCAAGGCGCAAAGGATTTTCCCATGCTTTCCATCTTCAAGGCGTTGCGCTCAACACCGCCTCCTTCGGCCCCTGCTTATGGCGCTGCGGTGAACACAGCGCGGGCCAAGCAGTGGTATATCGCGGGCGCGGTGCCCGACACAATGGACGGGCGATTCGCGCTCCTGTCGACGGTGGTCGCGCTGGTGACGCTCAGGCTGGAGGCCGAGGGCGACGCCGGGCGTGCGCCGTCGGTGGCGCTGACCGAGGCGTTCATCGACGACATGGATGCGCAGATGCGGCAGGAAGGATTCGACGCGACGCTGGGCAAGAAAGTGCGGCATCTGGTTGGCAGCCTGGCGAGCCGGGTCGACCGCTGGCGGCGGCTGTTCGGCGGCGAGGGGAGTTGGAACGAAGTGGTGCGGCGGACTGTATATCGCGATGAGCCGACCGAGGAGGCAGCGGTCGAGTCGACGATGAGTGGGTTGCAGGAACTGAACGAGCGGCTGGCGGGGCTGTCGCTCGCCGAGGTTCTCGCGGGGAATTGGGCATGAGCGACTTTGCGCACCGCTTGCCTATTGATCAGATCCGCGATGGCGCGCGGATGGACCTGACCGCCGACGAGGGGGAGCGGAGGGCGGTCGCCGAACGGCTGGGCCTGCTCGGGCTCGACCGGTTCGAAACGCACGTCACGCTTCGCCGCGAGGGGCGGACGGTCGACTGTGTGGGGCGGATCAAGGCGCAACTCCAGCAGTCGTGCATCGCCAGCGGAGAGCCTGTCGCGGCGGCGATCGACGAGGCGTTCGCGATCCGCTTCGTGCCGCCGCCGGTGGTCGACGGGCCCGAGGCCGAGCTCGAACTTGGCGCGGCCGATCTCGACACGGTGATCCACGACGGGCAGGCGATCGACCTTGGCGAGGCGGTTGCCGATTCGCTCGCGTTGGCGCTCGACCCCTATCCGCGCGGGCCGAAGGCCGATGAGGCGCTGAAGGCAGCGGGGGTGTTGAGTGAGGCTGAGGCGGGACCGTTCGCGGCGCTGGCAAAATTGAAGGGCGGTTCCGGTGGCGAGTAAGACGAGTGCGCGGCCGCTGCTAATCACCGACTGCGACGAGGTGCTGCTCCACATGGTGTCGCATTTCGAGGCGTGGCTGGGTGAGGCGCACGGCATCGATTTCGATTTCGAGGGCGGCAAGTTCGCCGACGCGCTGACGGTGCGGGCGAGTGGGAAGACACTCGGCGAGGAGCGGGTATGGCCGCTGCTCCATCAGTTTTTCCGCGAGGAGATGAGCCGGCAAACCCCTGTGCCCGGCGCGATCGAGGCGCTCGGGCGGATCGGTGAGGTGGCCGACATCGTCGTGCTGACCAACCTTGGCGACGAGGCCCATGGCTGGCGGGTCGAGCAGCTGGCGAGCCACGGGATCCGGCATGAGGTGGTCACCAACCAAGGCGGCAAGGGGGTGCCGGCGCGAGCAATCATCGAGCGCCATTTGCCCAATGTCGTCGCGTTCGTCGACGACTTGCCCGTGCATCACGGATCGGTGGCGAAGCATGCGCCCGAAGTATGGCGGGTGCATATGGTGGCGGAACCGCGGCTCGCGCCGAACGTCGCCCCCGCAGAGCGCGCGCACGTCCGGATCGACGATTGGGATGCTGCGAGCGCCTGGATCCTGGACAAGTTCGAGAAGGGACAAGCAGCGTGAAAACAGCATTCATTACGGGCGTGACGGCGGGGATCGGCGAGGCGTGTGCGCGGCTGTTCGTGGGCGACGGGTGGCGGGTGATCGGGACGGGCCGGCGGACCGAGCGGCTGCAAAAACTGCATGATGAACTGGGCGCGAACTTCACCCTGATCGAGCTCGATATGCGCGACCGGGCGCGAGTGGTCGAAACGGCGCAGGACTTGCCCGCGATCGATTTGCTGATCAACAATGCGGGTTATGCGACCGCGGCGGTGCCGCTGCACGAAGCCGAGCTCGACCCGATCATCGGGATGATCGAGACCAATGTGATCGGGCTCGTGGCGCTGACACGAACCTTGTTGCCCAATCTTATCGAGACGAAGGGCGCGATCATCGACCTGTCGTCTGTGGCAGCGACTTACCCCTATCGTGGCGGGTGCAACTATGCCGGGACCAAGGCCTATGTGCATCAGTTCACGCTGGGCCTGCGCTGTGATTTGCAAGGTACCGGGGTGCGGGTGACCTCGATCGAGCCGGGGATGGTCGAGACCGAGTTCACCGTCGTGCGCAACGGCGGCGACCAGGCGGCGAGCGATGCGTTTTATGGCGGGGTCGATCCGATGACGGCTCAGGATATCGCGAACACGATCCACTGGGTCGCGACGCTGCCACCGCATTTGAACATCAATGTGTTGGAGCTGATGCCGGTCAACCAGAGCTGGGGCGGGTTTGCGATCCACCGGCCCGAGTGACTGCCATCCCGTTGTCGACATGAACGGATTGGGGTTGATTGTTGAACCGAGTGGGTGTTGAGGCGCTTTGCATGAATACCAATCAACGCCTCGCCGAACTCGGCATCGCCCTTCCCGCTGCCGCCGCCCCCGTCGCCGCCTATGTGCCGGCGGTCGAGGTCGGCGGGATGCTTCATGTGTCGGGACAGATTTCGTTCGCCGAGGACGGCAGCCTGATCAAGGGCCGGCTTGGAGAGGATCTCGAGCTCGATGCCGGGATAGCGGCGGCGCGGCGATGCGGGGTCATGCTGCTGGCGCAATTGAAGGCAGCGCTGGGGTCGCTCGACCGGGTCGAACGTATCGTAAAGCTTGGCGTGTTCGTCAATTCGGCTCCCGATTTCACCGACCAGCCCAAGGTCGCCAACGGCGCGAGCGAGCTGATGGTCGAAGTGTTCGGTGAAGCGGGGAAACATGCGCGCTCGGCGGTCGGGGTGGCATCGCTTCCGCTTGGGGTCGCGGTCGAAGTGGATGCGGTCGTCGCCGTCAGGGCCTGAGCCGCTCGGCGTCGGGCCGAACGGGTTCGCGCATCGCGGGCTTCACTCGGATGGCGTTCCGGAAAACAGCAGGGCTGCGTTCCACGCGGCGATCGAGGTTGGCGCCGGGATCGAATGCGATGTCCGCCTGTCGCGCGACGATGTGCCGATGGTGTTCCACGATGGCGATCTCAAACGAATGTGCGGCGAGGGTGGATCGGTCGAAACCCTGAGCGCGACGTCGCTGTCGGGGAAACGGTTGCTCGGGACGCGCGAGACTGTGCCGCGACTGGCCGACCTGCTGATGATCGCTGGCGGACAGGTGCCGCTGCTGATCGAGCTCAAGACGGCGCGAAACGCGGCGCGGCTGGCGGCGGCGGTGTGCCGAACACTGGGCGCTCGTCCGGGACCGGTCGGGGTGATGAGTTTCGATCCGCGAGTGGCGATGTGGCTGGCGCGAAACCGGTCCGATGTGCGACGCGGGTTAGTGATCGGGGGAGACGAAAGCGCGATCGAGCGTTGGGCCAAGGCAATGCTGGCGCGTCCCCATTTTCTTGCGCTCGACCAGGTGCTGCTCGGGCGGGTTTCGACGCGGCTACCGGTTTACAGCTGGACGATCCGCACCCCTGCCGAGTGTGCGTCCGCCGCGCCTTTCGCCGACGCCCTCATCTGGGAAGCCGATGGCCGACCATGATTCCGAGGTGATTGCTCGGCTGGCGCCGTCGGTCGGGTCGGTCGCGGAGTGGGACTCGCTTGGCGGGCGTGATCCGTTTACGAGCCGCGCGTTCCTGGCGCTGCTCGAAAAGAGCGGAAGCGTCGGCGGGCATAGCGGGTGGAGCCCGGCGCCGATCCTGATCGATGGCGCCGACGGCATGCTGGCGGCGGCGGCTCCGGCCTATCTGAAATCGCACAGCCAGGGCGAATATGTTTTCGATCATGGCTGGGCCGAAGCGTGGCAGCGAGCGGGGGGCGAATATTATCCCAAGCTCCAGATCGCGGTGCCGTTCACCCCGGTTCCGGGGCGGCGGCTGCTTGGCGACCGACCCCAGTCGCTGATCACGGCGGCCGAGGCGATCGTGGTGCAGAACGGGCTGAGTTCGGCGCATGCGACGTTTATCGCCGATGAGGAGGTCGGCGAGTTCGAAGCGCGCAAGTGGCTGATCCGCGACGGGATCCAGTATCACTGGTTCAACCGGGGGTATGACTCGTTCGACGATTTCCTCGGCGCGCTGGCGAGCCGGAAGCGCAAGGCGATTCGCAAGGAGCGGGCAGCGGCGAGAGAGGGACTCGAGTTCGTCGCGCTGCGGGGCACCGAGATCGGGCCCGCCGAGTGGCTGGCGATGTGGCGCTTTTATCAGGACACGGGGAGCCGGAAATGGGGGCAGCCGTACCTGACCCGGCCGTTCTTCGCGGGGTTAGGCGAGGCGCTTGGAGACGCCGTCCTGCTGCTGCTCGCGCTGCGCAATGGCAAGCCGATCGCGGGGGCGTTGAATCTGATCGGAGCGGACACGCTGTATGGCCGTTATTGGGGATGCGACGAGGAGGTGCCGTTCCTGCACTTCGAGCTCAGCTATTATCAGGCGATCGAGTGGGCGATCGCCAATGGGCTGGGGTCGGTGCAAGCGGGTGCGCAGGGCGAGCACAAGCTGGCGCGCGGCTATGAGCCGGTGGTGACTCGGTCGGCGCATTATCTGCCGAACGCGGATTTCCGGCGGGCGGTCGAGCAGTTCGTGCGCGGCGAGCGCGAGGCGATCCGCGATGAGCTCGTCGCGCTGCGCGAGATGCTGCCCTATCGGCGCGAAGGCTCGCAATAGACCCCGATTTCGCGGGCGCCGGGAGTGGCGCGCGCGCGGTACATGCCCGGCGTGGTGAAGCCCCAGGCGGCCTCGCCGGTCGGAGCGACGGCGATCAGGCCTCCGGTGCCGCCGAGCGAGGAGACGTCGGCGAGGACCGCATCCAGGGCGTCCTGCAGACTTTCGCCCGCAAGGCGCATTCTTGCCGCCAGTTCATGCGCCCCGACCGCGCGGATGAAGGCTTCGCCGAGACCGGTGGCGGACACGGCGGCGGCGCGGTCGTCGGCATAGGTGCCTGCGCCGATCAGTGGCGAATCGCCGATCCGGCCCCAGCGCTTGGCGGTGAGTCCCCCAGTCGAAGTCGCGGCGGCGACATGGCCGTTCACGTCGCAGGCGACCGCGCCGATCGTACCATACTTCATCTTGGTGTCGACCTTGCCCCCCGAAGCCATGACCGCGTCGAGCTGGGCGCGGCGTTCGGGGATCATGAACCAGTCGTTGTTGACTTGCTCGAGACCGTGGGCTTCGGCGAAGCGGTCGGCCTGATCGTAGGTCAGGAGGATGTGCGGGCTGTGCTCCATCGCCGCGCGCGCTGCGGAGACCGGGGCGCGGGTGGTGCGCAGGCCCGCGACGGCACCGGCGCGGCGGTCGCGGCCATCCATGATCGCTGCGTCGAGTTCGGCATGGCCCTGAGCGGTCAGGACGCAGCCGCGCCCGGCGTTGAAGGCGGGATCTTCCTCGAGGATTCGCGCCGCCGCTTCGACTGCATCGAGCGCGGTGCCACCGCCCGACAGGATCGCTTCGCCCGCGTCGAGTGCGGCGGCGAGCCCCGCCTTTGCCCGCTTCTCCTGCCCGGGAGGGAGGGATTCGGGCCGCATCGCGCCGCATCCGCCGTGAATGACGAGGGTCCAGTTCATGTGCGCCGCCCTAGCCGCTGCCCCCGCGCGACGCCAGTTGACTCGACCGTAAAAACGATATTAAAATAATATCAATAAACGAGAAGACTGACGGTGACCAATTCGATTCAAGTCAAGCTCAACGCCAGCCGCGAGCGGCCGGGGGGGGGACGATGAGCGGCTATGCCATGCTCGGCGTGCTAGTGCTGTCCCAGGTTTTCGGCGTGTTCAGCCTTGCCAACGATCGTTTCGGCGCGCTACCGATCCTGTTGGCGATCATCGGCCCGTTGGGGCTGCTGCTGATCGCGCCGGGCTTCTACATGCTTCGGCCGAACCAGGCTGTGACGCTGACGCTGTTCGGGTCGTACAAGGGAACCGACCGCGAGACGGGGCTGCGCTGGACGTGGCCGTGGATGATGAAGAAGAAGATCTCAGTCCGCTCGAACAACGTCATTTCGGACAAGATCAAGGTCAACGACCTGCGCGGCAACCCGATCGAGATGGCGGCGCAGATCGTGTGGCGAGTGGTCGATACTGCGCAGGCGCTGTTCGACGTCGACAACTACAAGGCATTCGTGATGGTCCAAGTCGAGGCGGCGGTGCGGACGATCGGGTCGCGCTATCCCTATGACGATTTCGAGCATCAGGAAATCACGCTGCGCGGCAATCACGACCAGGTCGGAATCGAGCTTCCCGCCGAGCTGATCGCGAGACTCGCGGTTGCCGGGATCACCGTCGACGAGTGCGGCTTCACGCACCTTGCCGATGCGCAGGAGATTGCCGGGGCGATGCTTCGGCGGCAGCAGGCCCAGGCGGTGGTCGCGGCGCGCAAGACGATGGTCGAGGGCGCGGTCGGGATGGTCGAGATGGCGCTCGAGATGCTCAACGAGAAGAATGTCGTCCACCTCGACGACGAGCGCCCCGCGATGGTGTCGAACCTGATGGTCGTGCTGTGCGGCGAACGCGACACGCAGCCGATCGTTAACGCCGGATCGCTGTATCAGTAAGTGGCGGAACGGAAAGCCTTTCCGCTAAGGGTCGATCCTGCCTTATGGGCGGCGGTCGAGCGGCTGGCGGCGTGCGACCTGCGCAGCGCCAATGCCGAGGTCGAGTGCCTGTTGCGCGAGGCGTTGAAGGCGCGCGGAGTGAAACTGGGTGATCCGGTGCCGGTCAGGCGCGGGCGCCCGCCGAAGGAGGATGCGTGAAATGAGTCTCTTGATGGCAGCGATGATCGCGGCTGCCCCGATCGCTGCACCGGTTTCCCAACCGACCGCTGCGACGCTTTCCCAACCGATCGCGGCGGGCTTGCTGGCGGGGACGCTAGCTCGGCCGGCGGGCAAGGCGAAGGCGACAGTCCTGATCATCCCGGGGTCGGGGCCTACCGATCGCGACGGGAACAACACGCTCGGGGTAACGGCGGCGCCTTACCGGATGCTTGCCAATGACCTCGCCGTGAAGGGCATCGCGACGGTGCGGATCGACAAGCGCGGAATGTTCGGCAGCGAGGCTGCGGGCGATCCCAACGCAGTCACGATCGGCGCCTATGTCGCGGACACGGCGGCGTGGGTTGCGGCGGCGCGGCTGGCGACCGGGGCGACGTGCGTGTGGCTCGCCGGGCATAGCGAGGGCGGCCTCGTCGCGCTCGCCTCGGCGCATCAGCCGGGGGTATGCGGGCTGGTGCTGATCGCGGCGCCGGGGCGGCCGCTGGACGTCATCATCCGCGATCAGGTCGCGGCGACTGCGGGGAACTCGCCTGTCGTGGGACAGGTCGATGCTGCCCTGACCGCGCTCAAGGCGGGCAAGCATATCGATGTCACGACGATGAATCCAGCGCTGGCGAAAGGGCTGTTCAATCCCAAGGTCCAGAATTTCCTGATCGACTCTTTCCGCCTCGATCCGGCGGCGCTGGCGAAGGGAGCGAGCGTGCCTGTCCTTATCGTCCACGGCGAGAGAGACATCCAAGTGTCGAGCGCCGATGCCGATCGGCTGAAGGCAGCCCAGCCCAAGGCGAAGCTGGTGGTCGTCCCGGGGATGAACCATGTGCTCAAGCTCGCGCCCCCGAACCGCGTGGGAAATGCGGCGACTTATCGCGATCCGTCGCTGCCGCTGGCGCCGGGGCTGGTCGATGCAATCATTGCCTTCGTGACGGTAGCGCGCAAGTGACCGAAGGTCCCGCGTGGTTCGCGCCGAAACGCTATGGCTGGGGCGCAGGGCCGCCGATCAGCTGGCCGGGATGGGCAGTGGCGATCGTCTATCTTGCGATGGCGATTGGCGTCGTGGATCGCTTCCGCGATCGGCCGGCGGTAATGGTCGCAATCCTCTTGCCCGCGACAATCCTGTTGTGGATGATCACTGCCAAGACCACGCGAGGCGGTGGCGCTGGCGGTGGGGTAGCGATGACTAGCGCAACGCTTTGTCGAGCAGTTTCGCCAAGCGGAGGCCGCCGGCGACGACTTGGCGGCGCGCTGCGGGGATGAGTTTTTGCACTAGTGCCTCGTCGATGATGGTGCGCTCGCTGGTGCGTGGGGCGCAGGGATCGGCGAAGAGCGAGCCGTAGACGGTGTCGCGCGAAACCTGCCAACTGTCGCGGCTCCAGTCGGTGACGTCGCCGGCGATCATGGCGCGGCGTTCTGACCGGGGAGTGGCGCGGAGCAGGCCTATCGGGCTGCCGGGCGGGGTCGAGATGGCGCGTTCGGCGAGGTAGCCGTCCCAAATCGAATGGAGGCTGGTGCGGCCGGCGATCAGGCCATAGCTCGCCTTGACCTTGTTGGCGCCCTGATCGTGATGCTCCCCGGCGTGGAGCGGCTGTGACAGGTCGCCGACGAAATGCGTCAGGAAGGCGAGGGCTTGCACCCGGTCGGCGAGCGGGAGGGCGCGGTTGGCGAGGCGCGCCTGCTGGCGGACGATCTGGGTACTCAGGCAATTGCCATCGGCGCACGGCGCGGTGAGGTCGAACGGCTGGCACACGTCGACGTCCTGGAAGTGCCAGTTATCGGCATAGCCGAAGCGCGGCTTGCCCGACACGTCCTTGAGCGGCTTGATGCAGTCGGCCCAGGTCGAGGCGGACGCCATGTCGTTCACCGCGCATTCGGGGGTGCCGAGGAGGTCGCCGTGGCGAAGAAGCGCGGTGAGCTTGGCGCGGGTCGCTGGGCTCACCGAGGCGAAGGCAATCTTCGCGACGGTCTGGTGACCATATTCCCAGTAAGAGGCGGCAGGTGTCGCGGCGAGAAGCGCGCAGGCCGCAAGCGCGGCACGGATGATTTGGGTCGGCATGACCATGCCTTACCAAGGCTTTGTGACGACGGGAATTTCCCTTGTCATCGTTCGCGCCTATATGGGGCTCATGTCCTCGCTTCGTCCGTGGCGCCACATCGAGCGCCGAAAGTCTCGTCAGATCATGGTCGGCTCTGTCGCCGTCGGCGGCGATGCGCCGGTCACGGTGCAGACGATGACCAATACCCCGACCTCGGACGCCGCCGCGACGATCGCCCAGATCAGGCGCTGCGAGGAGGCCGGGGTAGACATCATCCGCGTGTCCTGCCCCGACAAGGAATCGACCGCGGCGCTTCGTGAAATCGTCCTGGCGTCGAAGGTCCCCATCGTCGCCGACATTCATTTTCACTACAAGCGCGCGCTCGAGGCGGCCGATGCGGGGGCGGCGTGCCTGCGCATCAACCCGGGCAACATCGGCTCGGCCGAGCGAGTCGCCGAAGTCGTCGCCGCCGCCCGCGCCAACAATTGCGCGATCCGCATCGGGGTCAATGCCGGCAGCCTCGAGAAGGACCTGCTCGAAAAATATGGCGAGCCGTGCCCCGAAGCGCTGGTTGAAAGCGCGCTCGACCACATCCGCATCCTCGAGGATCATGGCTTCCAGAACTACAAGGTCGCGGTGAAGGCGTCGGACCTTTTCCTTGCCGTCGCCGCTTATCAGCAGCTCGCCGACCAGGTCGATTGCCCGCTCCATCTCGGGATCACCGAGGCGGGTGGGCTGATCGGCGGGACGGTCAAGTCGTCGATCGGGATGGGGTCGCTGCTGTGGGCCGGGATCGGCGACACGATCCGCGTCTCGCTCTCGGCCGAACCCGAGGAAGAAGTTCGCGTCGGCTATGAGTTGCTCAAAGCGCTCGGGATTCGCAATCGTGGCGTGCGCGTGGTGTCGTGTCCGTCATGCGCGCGGCAAGGCTTCGACGTGATCCGCACGGTCGAGGCGCTCGAGCTTCGGCTCCAGCATATCCGCACGCCGATGTCGCTATCGGTGCTCGGCTGCGTCGTCAACGGGCCGGGTGAAGCGCGCGAAACCGATATCGGGCTGACCGGCGGCGGCAATGGCAAGCATATGGTCTATCTGTCGGGAGTGACCGACCACCACGTCCAGGATGCGGGAATGATCGACCACATCGTCCGGCTGGTCGAGGCCAAGGCCGCCGAGATCGAGGCCGGTGCGACCGCCGCCCGATGCACCCCAGAACTCACCGTCGCGGAGTGACTGTCGAGGCGTTGCCGTCGGAAATACGCTGGGTGACGTGGCTCGGACGCGCTCTGGTCGAGCTTTACCGCGGCAGCATGGTGCTATTTACGGCGGCTCCGCTGATTGTCGCGATCGCTGCAATTCCCGAGTTCTTGCAGCACGTCGTCGAAATTAATATCGGCATGTTCGACAGCCGCGCCGCCGCCCATGCGCTCGCCGTTCGAACCGACGCCGCACGGTAAGATTTCCTCAAGGTCGCGGCCCTATGGGGGAGCGATGGAGCGGTTCGCTTTCTTCGTGTTGGGGTTGGCGGTGGTCGTCGGGCTGGCGATGCCGAGCGGCAACTCGAGCCAGACGCAGCTCAATCAACAGATACTGATCGCTTCGGGTTCGTCGTCCAACCGTGACAGTTCGAACGACAGCGCGGCGGGCGAGACCAGCATCTCCCCCTCCTACGGCGGCGAAACCTCGATCGAACGCGGGCCGGGTGGGCATTTCTACACGAACGCCAGCGTCAACGGACAGTCGATCCCGTTCGTCGTCGACACCGGCGCGACGACGGTCGCGCTGACGGTCGATTCGGCGCGGGCGGCGGGGCTTTATATCGATCCGACGAGCTTTACCGTGGTCGGATCGGGCGCATCCGGAGCGACCCGCGGCAAGCGCGTGATGCTGAACCGGATCGAAGTCGCCGGGCGCACGGTCGAGAATGTCGACGGGGTGGTGCTCAAGGGGCTTGAGGTCAATCTGCTCGGCCAGTCGGTGCTGACCCGGCTCGGCAGCGTCGAGATGCGCGGCGACAAGATGGTGCTGCGCTAGCGCCGTCACGCAATTCGGCTAAGGCGCGGGCGTGACTCCGCCGCGCCAGACCCCGCTCCCTGCCTATGCCGCCGCGATCGCCGGAATCGGGCTTTTCTCGATCATGGACATGGTCATCAAGGCGCTGGTCATCGCAATCGATACCTATTCGACTTTGCTGTTCCGATCGATGATCGGGGCGGCGCTTGCGGCGCTGCTCGCGCTGGTCATCCGGCCGGGCCGGCCAAGCCAGACGGCGATGCGGCTCCATCTCGTCCGCGGCGTCATCACCGCGATCATGTCGTTCCTGTTCTTCTGGGGGTTGGGACGCGTGCCAATGGCGCAGGCCGTCGCGCTGAGCTTCATCGCTCCGTTGCTCGCGCTGGTGCTCGCCGCGTTGGTCCTGCGCGAACCGCTTGGGCGCAAGGCGGTCGGGGCGTCGCTGCTCGCTACAACCGGTGTGGTGATCATCTTCCTCGGCCAGGCGCGCGCGCAGCTGGGGCGCGAGGCGCTGCTCGGGAGCGGCGCGATTCTCGTCTCGGCGGTAATCTATGCGTGGAACATCGTCATCATGCGCCAACAGGCGCTGGTAGCGAAGCCGGTCGAGATCGCGCTGTTTCAGAATCTTATTTTCTGTATCGCCATGCTCCTCGCCGTGCCGGTCGCCGGGATGCCGCCGCTGCCGACCGGTCACTGGATTGAACTCGTCATCGCCACCTGCCTCGCGCTGGCCTCGCAGCTGCTGCTCGCCTGGGCTTACGCGCGGGCTGGCGCCGCATATCTGTCGAGCACCGAATATTCGAGCTTCCTGTGGGCGATGGCGCTGGGCTGGCTGCGCTTCGGCGAGCCGGTATCGCTGTTCACGCTCGCTGGCGCGGGGTTGATCCTGGCAGGATGCTTTATCGCGGCGCGGGCGATCGAGCACCCAACACTTGAAGGCTCGGCTTAGCTTTTCCCCGCGAGCAAATTTACGGTCAGCGCGAATACCCCGACATTGTAGATGAACGCGACGATGCTGTGCGCGGTGGCGACGCGGCGGATGTGTGGCGAGGTGATGTTGGTGTCGGCGGTCGACAGAGCCGCACCCAGCGTGAAGGCGAAATAGACGAAGTCGGAGAAGATCGGCGTCTTGTCGCCCCCGGGGAATTCGAGCCCGGCCTGGTCCTTCCCGCCGTCGTCGCTGGTGTAATAGAGATGCGAGTAATGCAGCGCGTAGACGGTGTTGCCGAAGAACCAGCTGGTCAGCAGCGTGACGATGGTGATGGCGACATCGACTGGGGTGGTGTGGGTCTTGCTGGACATCTGGCTGCCGACCGCGACCAGGATTACGACCGCGAGCGCGAACGCGAGCAGGAGCAGCACGGTGCGATTGGCGTCATTCGCGACCGCGACCTCGCGCATGTGGACATGGTTCGAGGTGCGATAGAGCCGGATGCAGCTGAGAATGAACACCAAAGCCGACAGGTCGAAGCCGATCATCACCGACAACCACCACGGCGTGATGATGGTCGCGATCGCGACGCTTGCGCCAAGCATCGCGAAGAAGATGATGAAGCGCGTGGGCGCGATGCTGTTGCCGAGGGTCTTGCGCGTCGCCACGGCGGGCATGATAGCGTTTGCCGACCTTACGTCCAGCGCGAAGGGGGCATGATGGCGTGGTTACTGCTGATTGTCGGGGGACTGTTCGAGGTGGGTTTCACGACGTCGTTGCGCTTCGTCGATGGGTTTCGAAACCTGCCGTGCACCGGGGCGTTCCTGCTTTCGGTGACGCTGTCGATGGGTTTACTCGAGCGGGCGGCGCGCGAAATCCCGATGGGCACGGCCTATGCGGTGTGGGGTGGGATCGGCGCGGTCGGCACTGTCGCGGTCGGGATGGGCTTCTTCAACGAGCCGGCGACGACGGTGCGGATGCTGCTGATCCTCGCCATCGTCGCCTGCATCGCGGCGTTGCGGGTGACCGCTTAGCGCTGGCGGCCGAGCAGCGGGGCAACCTCGGGGGTCGCCTCGATCGAGCGCGGGAAGCGCGGGCTGACCAGCGCGTGGCTCGCTTGTTCATAGGCGAAGCCGAGCGAGAGGATTCGCGCGTCGCTCCATTTTGCTCCCATGAAGCTGAGGCCAACGGGAAGCCCGCGCACCGTCCCCATCGGCACCGTCAGGTGCGGATAGCCCGCGACCGCGGCAAGGCTGCCCGCGCCGCCGCCGCTGAATGAATCTCCGTTGACGGCGTCGATCTTCCACGACGGACCAGTTGTCGGACCGACCAGCGCGTCGAGCTTGCTCGCGGCGAGAAGCTTGTCGATGCCGTTGACTCCGGCGGCGGCAAGGCTGGTGGCGCGCGCCGTCTTGTAGGCGGGGTCGGCGAGGCCCTTGGTCTTTTGTGCCTCGATGAATGTTTCTTGTCCGAACAGACCCATTTCCTGCGCGGCGTGCGTCTGGTTGAAGGCGATGACCTGCGCCAGCGTTCGGGTCGTGACCGAAGGTGGGGTGGTCGCGAGATAGGCGTTTATCCCGACCTTCAACTCGGCGTTGAGTACCTTGCCTTCGTTCGCTCCGATCGCCTTGTCGTCGAACTTCTTGATCTCGACCAGCGTCGCGCCCTGTGCTTTCAGGACCGCCAGCGCCGCTTCGAACGCGGGATCGAGCTGAGATGTGGAGGCGAAGCGCAAGACGCCGAGCCGCGCGCCGCGGAGCGAATTGGGGCTGAGCGCTGCGGCGAAGTTGACGCGGTGGGCGTCGGCTTGGCGGGTAGCCGAATCGGCCGGGTCGCTTCCGGCGATTACGCTCAGTAATTCTGCCGCCTGGTGGACGGTGCGGGTGATCGGCCCTGCGGTATCTTGGCTGACGCTGATCGGGACGATGTGGGTCCGGCTGACAAGGCCGACGGTGGGCTTGAACCCGACCACGCCGTTGAGCGAGGCGGGGCAGGTGATCGAGCCGTCGGTCTCGGTGCCGATCGCATAGTCGACCTCGCCGGCCGCGACCGCCGCGCCCGAACCGCTCGACGATCCGCACGGATTGCGGTCGAGCGCGTGGGGGTTGTGGGTCTGGCCGCCGACCGCGCTCCAGCCCGAGATCGAGTGGGTCGAGCGGATGTTGGCCCATTCGCTGAGGTTGGTCTTGCCGAGAATCACCGCGCCAGCCTGGCGCAGGCGGGCGACCAGCGGGGCGTCGCGGTTGGTGACATTGGCGGCCAGTGCGAGGCTGCCCGCGGTCGTGGGCAGGGGGCCGGCGACCTCGACATTGTCCTTGATCAGGATCGGCACTCCGGCGAGCGGACCGCGCAAGCCGCTGGCGTCGACTCGGCGCGCCTGGTCGATCGCGGTGGGGTCGAGCGCGATGACGGCGTTGATCGAGGGCTCGATCCGCTCGACACGCGCGATGGCGGCGCGGGTCGCCTGCTCGGCGGAGCCGGCGGCGAGGGTGGGCGCGGTGGCTGATAACAGCGCGATGGAAGACAGAAAACGGGCAGCAAGACGGCCGTTAATCACGCGACACCTCCGGTTGGTCGAAAATAAGTGCCCCGTCATGGCAGCTTCATGTGCTGCTCGCCAAGCACCCTTGAATTATTAAATGTCAGGCTGACCATGAATTCCCGCACTTTCTTGCTTGCCGCCTCGTGCCTGACCCTCGTCGCACCCGCTTTTGCGCAGGAGGCGCTGACCCCGCCATGGGCCGTTCCGGGGGCCGCCAATCCTCCCGCGAGCAGCCCATCCGCGAGCGCAATCGCGACGCCGCCCGCTGCCGACGAGGGCGAAGGCGGTGGCGACATAATCGTCACCGGCCAGAAGCCCCGCGGGTCGGTGGTCGGCGACATCCCGCCCGAAAATACGCTGTCGTCCCGCGACATCCGCGCCACCGGGGCGACGAGCATTGCCGAACTGCTCGCCGCGATCGCCCCGCAAACGGGGAGCGCGCGCGGGCGGGGCGGCGGCGGGCCGGTGATTCTGCTCAACGGGCAGCGTATTTCGGGCTTCCAGGAGATCCGCGATCTTCCGCCCGAGGCGATCGAGCGGGTCGAGATATTGCCCGAGGAAGTCGCGCTGAAATATGGCTATTCGGCCGACCAGCGCGTCGTCAACATGGTGCTTCGTGCGCGCTTCCGTTCGACTGCGGTTCGGGCCGAGAGCGAACGCGCGACCGAGGGCGGCTATGCAACCGCCGAGGGCGACATCTCGCGGCTGATGGTCGACAAGACCGGCCGCACCCAGTTCAACCTTCACGCCGAAGGCAATTCGGCGCTCGGCGAGAACGAGCGGCAGCTTGCGCTACAGACGATCCCGACGCAGCCGGGGCCGCTCGACCCGCGCGATTATCGGACGCTGGTCGGGTCGCAGCAATTGGTGCGTGGCGGGATCGTGCTCAATCGCAGCGTGCTCGGCGACGTGTCGGCCACAGTCGACGGCGAGGCGTCGCACACCAAGGGTCGCAGCCTGTTCGGCATCCCGACCGCGAGCGTGACCAATGGCGGCGTCACCACCCTGCAGGACTTTCCCGGACTGGGGGCGCTGGCGCGCGATCGGTCGACCGACGCGGCGCACCTCGGGGTGACGCTCAACGGGCAGAAGCAGCGCTGGCGCTGGTCGGCGACGGGCAATGGCGACCTTAGCCGCAGCGTCACCAACAGCGACCGCGGCGCCGACGCCGCGGGGATCGCCCTGCCACGCGACGATTCGCATTCGACGCAACGATCGGCGGGGATCGTCGGAACGCTCAATGGTCCACTCGCGATGCTTCCCGCGGGGCGTTCGAACGTGACTTTCAAGTTTGCTGCCGACACGCTTCACCTCGACACGCTGGCGAGCCGCATCGGGGTCAGCAACAGCGTGCAGCTCGGGCGGACTCGCGAGGCGGCGTCGGCGAGCGTCGACCTGCCGATCGCCAATCGCAACGGCGCGCTTGGCGCGATCGGATTGCTGACACTCAACGCCAATGCCGGAGTCGACCATTTCTCCGACTTCGGGGCGCTGACGACGCTTGGCGCGGGGGCCAACTGGTCGCCCGTCGCGCGGCTCAACCTGATCACCAGCTACACCCGCGAGGAGGGCGCGCCGTCGATCAACAATCTCGGTGATCCGCTGCTGACGAATCCGGGGACGCGGGTGTTCGACTATAGTCAGGGGCGGACCGTGCTTGTCACCGTGACGACCGGGGGCAATCCGCTCCTGCTCGCCGACCGGCGCAACGTGTGGAAGCTCGGCGCCGACTGGCAACCGTGGGAAAAGACTGACCTGAAATTCCGCGCGGACTTCGTTTCGTCGCGGCAGACCAACCCAGTGCAGTCCTTCCCCGGGCCGAGCGGGGCGCTCGAGGCGGCGTTCCCCGGGCGGTTCACGCGCGACAGGCTCGGCAATCTGACCGCAGTCGATTTCCGCCCAGTCAATTACGACAGCGCGCGAAGCGAAGTTGTGCGGATCGGGTTCGATTTCACCAAACCGCTCAAATCCGCCGCGCGGCCGCAAGCGCTGATCGACCAGTTCCGCCGGGTACGCGAGCAGGGTGGCGGGCGCGGACGACCCGACGGCGGGGCCCATGGCGGTGACCGCGGTTGGAGCGGTGGCGGTGGCAGCGGCGGGTTAAGCCAGCGCGGGCGGCTGACCTTTTCGCTGACTGACACCATCGCGCTGGTCGACAAGGCAGTGATTCGTCAAGGCCTTCCCGAGCTGAACTTCCTCTTGGGCTCGGCGGCGAGCGGGGGCACGGGCGGGGGCCGCGCACGCCACTCAGTTGAGGCGCAGGCGGGCTATTTCAACAATGGCGTCGGGCTGCGGTTCTCGGCCAATTACCGGACCGCAACGCGAATCACGGGTGGCCCCAACGGCGACCTTATGTTCGAACCGCTGGCGACCTTTGACCTGCGCCTGTTCATCAATCCGGGGGACAATCTGGCGTTATTGGCGAAGCATCCGTGGTTGCGGGGGACGTCGATCCGACTCGAGGCGAAGAATCTGCTCAACGAGCGCCAGCGGGTGCGCGACAATTTTGGGATGGTGCCGCTGGGCTATCAGCAGGACCTGCTCGACCCGATCGGGCGGACCGTGGGGATCACCCTGCGCAAGCTGTTCATCCCGAGCCGCTTCTTCCAGCGGGCGCGGAGGTAATTTGTTGCGAAGAACGGTACCGGCTTGGCCAAACAACGCCTAGCCCTTCGCCTGCTTCTCGCGCTCGATCGCCTCGACGATGACTTTCTTGGCCGCCGCGGCATTGTCCCAGTGGCCGATGCGGACCCACTTCTCGGGCTCCAAGTCCTTGTAGTGGGTGAAGAAATGCTCAATCTGCTTGAGCACGATCCCGGGCAGGTCAGTCGCCTCATTGATGTCGGCATAATATTGGGTCGTCTTGGTCTCGGGCACCGCGAGCAACTTCTCGTCGCCGCCGGCCTCGTCCTCGAGGAACAGCACGCCGACCGGGCGGCAGCGGATCACGCTGCCCGGCATCAGTGCCCAGCGATTCATCACCAGGCAGTCGATCGGGTCGCCGTCGCCGCCCAGCGTCTGGGGTACGAAGCCGTAGTTGGCAGGATAACGCATCGAAGTGTGGAGGATGCGGTCGACGAAGATTGCGCCCGAAACCTTGTCGAGCTCATATTTCACCGGTTCGCCGCCGATCGGGACTTCGATCAGCACGTTGATGCTTTCGGGCGGATTGTCGCCGGTCGGGATGAGGTCGATGTTCATAGAGGGCGCTCTAGTCGCTGGGACGGCCAGAGCAACCCCTACTTCCACCCCAATTGGTCAACGTGGCGCAAGCAGCTTGTCGAGCGCGCCCTCGCCCGTCCCGACCTTGGTGAAGCGCGGGTAGCGGAGGCCATCGTGATAGGGCAGCGAGTGGGTCCGCACCTCGTCGCCGCGCTTGACCGTCAGGACGATAGGAGCGCTCGCGCCCTTGGCCGCGGTGACAGCGTCGGACATCACTTCATCGCTGTAGGCGTGACCGTCGACAGCGATGACCTGCGCGCCGTTGACCAACCCCGCCTGGAATGCCGGGGATCCCCAACGCACGCCGGCGAGCTTGGCCTCCTTGCCGACCTGGAAGCCGAGCGAATAGCTGAAGTCGGCGACCTTGCGCGATTTGAAGTTGGCCTTGGCGGCCTGCGTCGGGGTATCGGTGTAGTCGAGGCGATAGCCCGACCGGGTGAAGCCGGCGAGTGGCGCCGTCGGCGCGACGTCATCGATTCGCGCCTTGAGAAACCCAGCCCAGTCATAGGGTTGCACCTGGTTGAGCGTGCGTACGACATCGTCATGGCTGTAGGTCACTTCGCCCCAATCGCCGTCGTTGATGCCAAAGAAGGCGTGCGCAAAATCGTCCATCGAGCGCTTGCCGCCGCTTCTTTCGCGGATGATCATATCCGCTTCGGTCCAGATCAGTAGCCCTTCCTGGTAATAATCGATCGCTCGCTGATAGCTGTTCCACGGCTCGGGGTGGCGATTGGAGATGATTTCGTCGTTCGTCGTGTCGCTGAGCGGCCGCCAGCCACGCCCCGGCTGATTGTCGAGATTGGCCGCAGCGAGCGCAATCTTGTCGAGTACCTGTTGTTTGGTCGACATTCCCGAGCGCGCCTCGAGCACGGTCCCCCAAAATTGCGTCTGGCCTTCGTAGACCCACAACAGGCTGTCCTGCATCGGGGTGCGATAGTCGGGGGTCCACAGGTCGGCGCCGCGACGAAACTTGCCGTCCCAGCTGTGGGTGAATTCGTGCGGCAGGAGGTTGTGGTCGGTGACGCTCGCTTCCCAGTCGATGAAATAGCCCGGGCCGTTCTGGTCTTCCGAGCTGCGGTGATGTTCGAGCCCAATCCCGCCCATGCGGTCGGTGATCGCGTGGAGGAAGTCGTAATGGTCGAAGTGGCGCGCGCCAAACAGCTTGACCGCCTGGTCGGCGAGTGCGCGATGCTTGGCGAGTACGGCGGCGGGGACGACCAGTTCCTTGGGCGCGTCGGCGACGGTGTTGAGCGTGATGCCGTGGCCGAGGTCGTCGGCGCGGAAATATTTGCCCGCGAACACCGGCGAGTCGATCAGCGTGTCGTAAGCGACCTCGCCGAAGGTGATGCGATTGTCGGACGAGGTTGCGGTCGGGCGGAGCGCGGTCGCCGCCTTCCACCCGGCGGGGATGGTCAGGCTGGCGATGACGGGAATGTTCCGCACGAAGGTGCCCGCGGGATAGAGCGAAACCGCGTCCCACTGGATGTTCGACATTTCGCGCGTGACGACGATCCGCCCCTGGTCTTCGGCGGTGGGCGAGAGAAACTGGAAGCGCGCTTCGATGCTGGTCGCGCCGGCTGGAACATCGAGGTGGAAGGCGAATACGTCGACCTTGTTGCGCACCCAGCGCAGCGGCTGGCCGTTGGCGGTGAAGGTGAAGCCGGCGAGCTTGTCGATCTGTCCGGTCGGGCCGTGGTTGCCGGGAAGCCACTTGGGGGCGAGCAGGACGAGCGGGCCGGGGGTCGCCGGGATCGTCTCGCGCACCTCGATGATCCCGCGGTCGAGATCGGTGGCGGTAACGTCGAGGCGAATCGTGCCGGGAAAGGCGACGTCTCGCGCCACCGGGATCGTCTCGACGATCGGCAGCGGCTGGGGCTTGCTGTTGGCGGCGAGTGCGCTGGTGGACAGGAGGAGGGTGGAGAGCGCGAGGGCGCCCGAGGTGACGCTGGACATTGGGGCTAACTAGCCAGCGCCGCGCACGCCCGCTAGTGGCCTTCGACCAATGGCACAGGCCCCCCAACCCGTCCGCGGAACGCAGAGCCTGATCGGCGAGGAGGCTGACCGCTTCGCGCATGTCGTCGCGACCTTCGATCGCGTGCGGCGGCTGTATGGCTTCAAGCGGATTGAGATGCCGGTGATCGAGCCGACCGCAGTGTTTGCGCGGACGATGGGCGAGACCACAGATGTCGTGTCGAAGGAGATGTACTCGTTCGACGATCGATCGGGGGAGTCGATCACCTTGCGGCCCGAGTTCACGGCGGGAATTTGCCGGGCTTATCTGTCCGAAGGGTGGCAGCGATTCGCGCCGTTGAAGGTCGCGACGCACGGGCCCGCGTTCCGCTATGAGCGGCCGCAGAAGGGGCGGTTTCGGCAATTCCACCAGCTCGATGCCGAGGTGATCGGGTCGGGCGAACCGGCGGCCGATGTCGAGTTGCTGGCGTTCGGGGCGCAGTTGCTGAGTGAGTTGGGGATTGCGGGGGTGCGGCTCAAGCTCAACACGCTCGGCGACGCGCAGAGCCGCGACGCGTGGCGCGCGCAACTGGTTGAGCATTTCGCGAGCCACCGCGCGGAGCTGAGCGAGGACAGCCAAGCGCGACTCAACAAGAACCCCCTGCGTATCTTGGATAGCAAGGACGCGCGAGATCGCCCGTTCGCCGACAGCGCGCCGCCGATGGCGCTGACCGCCGAGGCTGAGGATTTCTTCGGCGCGGTCAAGGCTGGGCTCGACGCAGCGGGGGTCGTCTATGAAATCGCGCCCCACCTGGTCCGCGGCCTCGACTATTACCGCCACACCGCGTTCGAGTTCGTCACCGACCAACTTGGCGCGCAGGGGACGGTGATCGCGGGCGGACGCTATGACGGGCTGATCGAACAACTCGGCGGTCCGCACACTCCAGCGGTCGGCTGGGCCGCGGGGATTGAGCGGCTAGCGATGTTGATCGACGCGCCGCTGGTTGAAACCCCCTCCTTGGGCATTGTTGCCGAGAGCCCGGTAATGGAAATAGAGGTTTTACGAATTGCGGCGCACCTTCGAAAGCAGGGTGTCAGTTGTGAAGTTCCACTCCGAGGAAATGTCAAACGACGCGCTGAGGCTGCCCGAAACAAGGGCGCGCGCGGCGTACTGTTCGTCAAAGATGCCGAGGAAATGCGTGACCGTGTGAACTTGAGCCAGCGGCGAGAGGCCGGTGAAAGTAGCATGGAATTTTTTATGTTCATCTTCTCAAAGATGCCGGAGCCATATCGTCAGATTTCCGGTGACAGCATGTTAGACCATCAAACGTGAGCATCTCCTCCGAACGGATCGCGCTGATCGAGGCGAAAAAGCATGAGCTTTCTGCGGCGATGTCGGCGGGGAATCTTGCGCCCGACGACTTCGTCCGGCTGTCGAAGGATTATGCCGCAATCGAGCCGGTGGCCGCCGCCGCTCGCGAGGTGCGGCGCCTGCGCGCCGAGCGCGAGAGTCTGGCGACGATGACCAGGGACGCCGACGAGGAATTGCGGGCGATCGCGATCGACGAACTGGGCGAGATCGAGCAGATGCTCCCCCTCGCCGAGCGTGCGCTGGCGGTGCAGCTGCTCCCCAAGGACTCAGCCGACGAACGCGCGGCGATGCTCGAAGTGCGCGCCGGGACCGGGGGCGACGAGGCGGCGCTGTTCGCGGGCGACCTGCTGCGGATGTACCAGCGTTTCGCCGAAGAACGCGGCTGGCGGTTCGAACTGATTTCATCGTCGAGCGCCGACGTCGGCGGCTACAAGGAAGCCGTCGCCTCGATCACCGGCAATGGCGTGTTCGCGCGGCTCAAATTCGAGAGCGGCGTGCACCGCGTTCAGCGCGTGCCGGCGACCGAGAGCGGCGGGCGGATCCACACCTCGGCAGCGACCGTCGCGGTGCTGCCCGAGGCCGAGGAGGTCGACGTCCAGATCAACGACGCCGACCTGCGCATCGACGTCTATCGCTCGTCGGGGCCGGGCGGCCAGTCGGTCAACACCACCGACAGCGCGGTGCGGATCACCCATCTTCCGACAGGGCTCGTGGTCATCCAGCAGGATGAGAAGTCGCAGCACAAGAACAAGGCCAAGGCGCTGAAAGTGTTGCGCACCCGGCTCTATGAGCTCGAGCGCTCCCGGCTAGCCAATGAACGCGCGGGCACGCGCAAGTCGATGGTCGGGTCAGGCGATCGATCAGAGCGCATCCGGACCTATAATTTCCCTCAGGGGCGAGTGACCGACCACCGCATCAACCTCACTCTGCACAAGCTCGACGCGATCCTCGAGGGGCCGGGGTTGAACGAGCTGACCGAAGCGCTGATCGCCGAGGACGAGGCCGACCGGCTCGCCAGCCTCGACGAGGAATGAGCGCGCTCGACCGGACGCTGGCGAAGGCTAGCCGCGAGCTGGCACCGGTCAGCGATACGCCGCGCCTTGACGCCGAGTTGCTCATGGCCGCGGCGCTGGGCATCGGGCGCGACCGGCTCCTGCTCGACCCACCCGCAGCGCCACCGCCCGCGACCTTCGCAGCAATGCTTGAGCGGCGTCTCGCGGGCGAACCCGTGGCCTATATCACCGGCCACCGCGGCTTCTGGAACATCGAGCTCGAGGTTGGTCCCGGAGTGCTCATCCCGCGCCCCGACAGCGAGACGCTGATCGCCGCCGCGGTCGAGCATTTTGCCGGCACTCCCGGCCCAAAGCGGGTACTCGACCTCGGCACGGGCCCAGGGACACTCTTGCTTGCCGCGCTTGACGAATGGCCGCGCGCGACCGGGATCGGGATAGATTTCTCGCCCAACGCGCTCGAATATGCCCGCCGCAATGCCGAGCGGCTCGGACTGTCCGGGCGCGCAGAACTCAGGATCGGCGACTGGGCGCAGGGGATCGACGAGTCGTTCGACCTGGTACTCGCCAACCCCCCCTATGTCGCGCGCGATGCCGTGCTAGGGCCGGGAGTCGCCGAGCATGAGCCGCACGAGGCGCTGTTCGCCGGCGACGACGGGCTCGATGCCTACCGAACCCTCGTGCCACAGCTCGCGCGGCTGATCGCGCCGGGAGGGCTGGCAGCGATCGAGATCGGTTACGACCAGGACGAGAGCGCCGCGGCGGTGCTCGCGAAAGCGGGACTTTCCAGCCGCTTGGCGCGTGATTTTGGCGGCCGTCCGCGCGCACTGCTGGTCTCAAGCACATAAATCGCTTGCATATTTCGGCGCAACCCGATTAGGTCGCATCCAGGGACGGATGCCGCTCCAGACAGACTTGGGGCTCGCGCCTTCCCACCCTCCGACGACAGCGGCCGACTCAGTGCTCACGCGCTTGGCCAAGGTCAAAGGCGGTTTCGCAATCGCGAACTGCTGGTTTCCGGGGGGACGGATTTCTTGCCGAAGGACAAGATCGGGCGCGTCAAAGCGCCGTGTGACAAGGACCTACTCTTTGATCAAT
>JANMWM010000310.1:0-6808 GCA_031394005.1 Sphingomonas sp. | reverse complement strand
GTCGATCGCATCGGCAAACGCGCGGGTTGCCGCGATCGCATGCGGCCACCGCGCAAACAGCCGCGCCATCTGCCCCGGCGACTTCAGGTGCCGTTCGGCATTGGCATCGAGAATATACCCGGCTTCCGCTAGCGTCACCTTCTCGCGGATACAGCTCATCACGTCCTGCAGCGGCCGCCGCTCGGGCGCGTGATAATGAACGTCGTTGGTCGCCAGCAGCCCGAGCCCGTGCCCCCGCGCCATCCGGTCCAGCCGCTCGATCCGCGCGAGATCGTCCCCGCGATAGCGATGCGCCGCTGCGACATGCCGCATCCCAGGAAGCGCCGCGACCAGCTGCGCCAACGCCCCCTCGAACGCGTCGAGATCCTCCCCCGGCATTGCAATAAACGCGATCCCCTCGCCATGAATCGCGACCTCACTCAACAGCAGATCGCACTCCGCCTTGGCGCTTCGCATCTTCCCCAGCGACAACATCCGCGACAGCCGCCCATAAGCCTCGCGGTCCCTCGGATAGGCCAGCAGCGGCGGCGCATCGACCGGCTCGACCCGGCACCCGATCAGCGGCCGCAAGCCGGCCCCCTTCGCCGCGCTGTGCAGCCGCACCACCCCCGCCAGCGTGTTGCGATCCGCCACCCCGATCGCGTCCATGCCGTGCTCGAGCGCGGTCAGCACCAGCTCGATCGCATCCGACGCCCCGCGCAGGAACGAAAACGGCGTTGCCACCCCCAGCTCGACATAATCCGCCCGCTCGATCAGCGGCGGTGGCATATCGTCGTGGAGCACCAGCTTGCGCCGCGCGAACCCGGTATATTCAGGCACGCGACCTCACCCGAATACCCCGTGCACATACCATAAGGGCGCTCCACCGCGCCCATCCCCGATCACGCCCTCGCGAAAGATCCAGAACCGCCGCCCCGTGCCATCCTCGACCCGGTAATAATCGCGCAGCCGCGTCCCCCCCGGCTGTCGCCACCACTCGGGCGCGATCCGTTCGGGCCCCTCAACCCGCGCGATATCATGCACCGACCGCCGCCACGTAAACCGCCGCGGCACGCCTTCGGGAGTCGCATAAACCACCCCGATCGCCTCGGGCCAGTCGAGCAACCGGGGGGGGCGCACCCCACTTGCCCCTCCCGCCACAGCGGGGGGAGAGAAGACCGCCCCCCGCCACCCGCTCGCCCGCTCCGGCAAATGACTCGCCCGCGCCTCCGGCCGCCGCACCCGCTCCGCGCCCAGCCGCGCCGTCAACCGGTCGACCAGCCGCGCCAGCTCCAGCTCCCGCGCCGGCTTGCCGATCAGCGCGTCCTGCCCCGCCGCCAACGGCTCGCACCACGTCGCGGTCAGCGCGAAGGCGTCGATCCCGAAACCCGGGTCGATTTCCCCCGCCTTTTCCGCCAGCAGCCGCACGAGATGCGCCGCATCGCGCGTCGGCAGCGAGGTCTCCGCCGCCACCTCGCGCACCTCGCCATCGACCCGCCACGCCGACAGCATCACCCGCCGCGCGCCCAGCCGCCGCGTTGCCAATTCTGCCGCCAGCGGCCCCGCGAGCTTCGCCAATGCCTGCCCCACCACCCCCGGGTCTTCGACCGGCTCGGCCAGCCTGAGCGTCGCCCTCGGCGGCACCGCTACTGCCAGCGCGGTCAGCGGCTCGGCCGTGCGTCCCATCAGCCGGTCGAGCGCATCAATCGGATTATCCGCCTCCCGAAACCGCCGCGCCAGCGAGCGTCGCGGTACCCCCGCAAGCGCCCCGATCGTCTTCAGCCCCAGCCGGTTCAACGTGTGATTGGCCTCGGGCGACAAGCGCAGTGCGGCGACGGGGAGTCGCGAAAGATCATCGCCCCCAGCGGCAAACCGCGCCAGCGCCCACGCCGCCCCTGCGGTCCCCGCCACTGCCACCCTTGTCGTCAGCCCCCCGAACCCGCGCTCGATCTCATTGACCAACCCCGCCTCGCCCCCGAACAGATGCGCGACCCCCGTCACCTCCAGCCGCACCCCATCGGCGCCATCGACCTCGACCAGCGGCGACCACCGCTCTGCCCAGCGCGCCAGCCGCTCGACCAGCGCGGCATCGCCCGCCGCATCCCACGCCACCGCCGCCAGCCCGGGAAACAACGCGCGCGCATCGGTCAGCCGCATCCCCGGCCGCGCCCCGCCCTCGGCCGCCGCGCGCGTCAGCGCGACGATCCGCTGCCCGTGCTGCGCCTCCTCGACGAGCGCGAGCTCCACCTCAGGCGCGCTTCCGCTCGTCTTCAGCCACCGCTCGATCGCCAGATACGGCCACCAGATGCTCGCGATTCTCCGGATCACGAACCGCCACCCACCGCCCCGGCGCAGCCCCCCGCGCCCGAAACAGCTCGGCGTCCCACACCGCTTCCCCCGGCGCGCCCAAATCGAGCGCGTTCGCCATCGACGGTGCGCTTCCCACGCGCCACCGCATCCGCGCCCCGCTCAGATTCGCCGATCCCCCAAGTCGCACCAGCCACGCCGGCACCCCCGACCGCTCGGCCGCCACCGCCAGCCGCCTCGTCGCAGTAAAATCGAGCACGCGCGGATCCCCCCAAATCTCGCCGATCACCCCGCCTAGCGCCGAACATCGGAGGCCCTCCTCCATCGCCCACAGTGCGGCGCGGGCATCGCGCGCCTCGACATGGATGAGCTCCACACCGATGTCCGGTCCCAGCCCCGGCGGATAGATCCGCCCCCCCTCGAGGATCGCCATCCGCTCCTGCACCCACAGCAAGGGTCGCGACGGGTCGAGCTGCGCGAGCAAAAACCCGGTCGCCCCCCCATCGCGCGCATTGGCCGCGAACAGTTCGCTGAGCGTCGGACCGGCCGGCGAAGGCAATCGCTCCGCCCCCGGCTCGCTTGCCGACCAGACGCACCGCTCCCTTGGCTCCCCTCGGGGGCCATCGTCAGCAGGCGGCCGAAAGGCCTCGCCGCCGACCAGGGAAAGACCTGTCGCCACACGACTCGCACCGTTGTTGTTCTATGTTTGTTCTTATACCCCAAGTCCACCCGGGGGAGTCAACCGGCCTTAAATTCCTCCCGCCCGGGGGGGAGGACGGCAGTCAGCGCTCGACCTCGTCGAGAAAGATGCGAATTTCACTCACCACCCGCTCGAGCACCGACCGCGACACCGCGAACCCCATGTGGCTCGAATCGATCTCGACCGACTTGTCGCTCTCATGCGCCAGCCCGCGCGCCGAGCGCACCGACACGATCCCGTCCCTTCGCGACCACAACGCCAGGCTCGGCACCGGCGGCTTGTCGGTGATCCTGGGGAAGGGCGGCTCGTCGACCGGATGCCCCGCGACCCGCTCGTACAGCCAGCGCACATTGGTGTTGGTCCGCAAATCCCCCGAGAAAGGCGACCCCAGCGTCACCACCGCGCGCACCTTCGCCGGATGAGTCCGTGCCAGCTCGCGCGCGAACAGTCCGCCCAGGCTCCACCCGACGAGCAGCACCTTGCGCGGATCATGAACCGCATCGAGCCTGCGCCCCAGTTTCTCGAGCGTGTCGATCTTGGCTCCCTTGTTGAGCCCCAGTTCCCACGGATAAGTCCGCCACCCGCCACGGGCCAATCCGCGCCGCAATTCCATCGTCGTGCGGTCGTCGGCCAGGAACCCCGGCAGCACCAGCGCCGGCGGCCCCTCTGCGGGCCCGCGCGGCCCCAGCGGCCCCAACCCCGCCATCAGCCGCGGCAGATGCCACGCCACCTCGGCGATCCGCAGCCACCCCGACGGCGCCCGGTCATCAAGGTCGATCGCGCCCGGTTCCATCTAGAGAAACTCGTCCCCGCCCATCATCGCGCGCAGCGCCTTGGGCAACCGCACGCGCCCGTCGGCCGTCTGGTGATTCTCGAGCAACGGCACAAGGATGCGCGGGCTCGCCAGCGCGGTGTTGTTGAGCGTGTGCACGAACCGCACCTTCCCCTCCCCATCGCGATACCGCAAATTCGCCCGCCGCGCCTGCCACTCGTGCAGCGTCGAGCAGCTGTGCGTCTCACGATATTTATAGAGGCTCGGGACCCAGCTCTCGATATCGTTCATGCGATATTTGCCGAGTCCCATGTCCCCCGTCGACGTCTCGATCACCTGGTAGGGAATCTCGAGCTCCGACAACAGATGCTCGGCCAGCGCCAGCAACCGCGCATGCCACCCAGCCGAAACCTCTTCGTCATTTTCGCAAATGACATAGGCCTCGACCTTGAGGAACTGGTGCACGCGCAACAGCCCGCGCACATCGCGCCCCGCGCTCCCCGCCTCGCGCCGGAAACACGGCGACAGCCCGGCATAGGTAATCGGCAACGACGCCCCGTCGAGGATCTCCCCCGAGTGCAACGACGTCAGCGCAATCTCCCCCGTTCCCGCCAAGTACAGATCGTCCGCCGGCACCGCATAGGCCTCTTCCTCATGCCCCGGAAAATGCCCCGTCCCGACAAAGGCGGAATGCTTGGCCAGCGACGGCACGGTGATCGGGGTGAACCCGGCGGCCGAGACCTGTTGCAGCGCCCACCCCATCAGCATCGTCTCGACCAGCGCCAGCCGCCCCTTGAGGCAATACATTCGCGATCCCGAGACCTGGACGATCCGCGCCAGCTCGGCCCAGTCGTTCTTCTCGATCAACGCCACATGGTCGAGCGGCTCGAAGTCGAACGACGGCACAGTGCCCTCGGTCCGAATGACGACATTGCTGTCCTCGTCAGGCCCGACCGGCGCCCCCTCCCAAGGTATCCCGGGAAGCCTGAGCATCATCGCCTTGAGCTCGGCTTCTTGTCCCGCCCCCTCGGCCTCGATCGCGCTGGCCTTCGCCCCGGCCTCCTTCGCCTGCGCCCCGAGCGCGGCCTTCTCCTCGGGCTTCGCATCCTTGAACTTCGCGCTGATCGCATTGCGTGTCGCGCGGAGCTCGTCGACCTGCGTCCTGCCGCTGCGCACCACCTCGTCGAGCGCCAGCAGCGCCGCGAGGTCGACCGCGACCCCCTTGTCCCGAATAGCCCGCTCGACGTCGGCGCGATTGCGCTTGATGAAATCCATGCTCAACATGCGTCGTCTCGTGCGATAAAGCCGCCGGGCAAGCAAGGGTGCGGGACATGAACGCAATACTGGTCTTCGTCGGCGGCGGCCTCGGCGCGCTGCTCCGCTTCGCCGCCGGGCGCGCCACCATCCTTGCCGGCCATGCCCCGCCGTTCGCCACGCTCGGGGTCAACGTCCTCGGCTGTTTAGTGATGGGGCTACTCGCCGGCTGGTTCATCACGAAGGGCGGCAGCGAGGGCGCGCGGCTGTTCCTCCTCACCGGCGTGCTAGGCGGATTCACCACCTTTTCCGCCTTCGGCCTCGACGCGCTGACCCTCTATCGCACCAGCTCCACCCACGCCGCCGCCTACGTCGCCGCCTCGGTCCTCGTCAGCCTAGGGGCGGTCGCAGCAGGCTTCACGCTGATGCGCTAGTCACCTTGGGCTACGGCTTCAGCCGCTAGCCCGTCGATTACTCCCGCCAGCGCATGATCGCGCGCCGTCACCCCGCCCGCATCATGGCTCGTCAGCCGGAAATCGACCCGGTTCCACACGCTCGTGAATTCAGGGTGATGATCGGCCTTCTCCGCCGCCAGCGCGACCCGAGTCAGAAACCCGAACGCCGCCGAGAAATCACCAAAGCGAAAGCTCTTGAACAGCGCCCCTTCGCGCTCCTCCCACCCCGTCATTTCCCTGCGCCCGCCGTCAACAAATCGATCATCCGTCGATCTCCTCGGCCCCGGTCTAGCCGTGCCGCGCAAACTTGCCTACCACTCGCGCCCATGAAGCGCTCTGCCTCCCGCCCGCTCATCGTCGGCATCGGCGGCACCGCTCGCCCCGGTTCGTCGACCGAGCAAGCCCTCGCCCTCGCGCTAGCTGCCGCGGCCGACGCTGGCGCCGACACGCGCATCTTCGGCGGCGAACAGCTCGCCCGCCTGCCCCACTATCTCAGCCCCGGCAGCGACGTCGCCGGTGCCGAGCTCGTCGCCGCCGTCCGCGCCGCCGACGGACTCGTCATCGCCAGCCCCGGCTACCACGGTTCAATCTCCGGCCTCGTCAAGAACGCCATCGACTATATCGAGGACACGTCGCGCGATGAACGCGTCTATCTCGACGGGGTCCCGGTCGGGCTCATCGCCACCGCCTATGGCTGGCAGGCGACCGCCTCTACCATCGCCACGCTGCGCTCGATCGTCCATTCCCTGCGCGGCTGGCCGACCCCGCTCGGTGCCGGGATCAAGACCGAGTCCGGCACCTTCATCGACGGCGATTGCAACGACCCCGCTGCCGCCGCGCAACTGACCCTGGTCGGCCGCCAGGTCGTCCAGTTCGCGACCATGCACATCTCCGACCCCAGCCTGACGGGTACCGGTCAAACTTAGGCGCGCGCCTTGTGCTAACGAAAAGGGCGGCCCCTCGCGGAACCGCCCTTGCGTTTCGAAATCTCGCTTGTCGGCTTAGCCCAAAAGCTCCTGCTCCAGCTTCTTGGCCATTTCCTCGATGTTCTCGGGTGGCCAGCCGGGAATGTCCATGCCCAGCCGGAGCCCCATCGACGATAGCACTTCCTTGATCTCGTTCAACGATTTGCGCCCGAAGTTGGGGGTGCGCAGCATCTCGGCTTCGGTCTTCTGGACCAGGTCGCCGATGTAGATAATATTGTCGTTCTTGAGGCAGTTCGCCGAGCGCACGCTGAGTTCGAGCTCGTCGACCTTCTTGAGCAGGTAGCGATTGAGCTGGTTGGTGTCAGCCTGGCTTTCGGCCGGGCTCGCCGCCGAGGGCATTCCGCCCATCATCGGA
>JANMWM010000283.1:0-8319 GCA_031394005.1 Sphingomonas sp. | reverse complement strand
TGTTCCAGGAGACGGCTTCGGGGAGCGAGGAGAGCGTCGCCAAGGGGCTCGCCGACGAGATCGGCAAGGCCAAGGGGCGCGTGCTGGTGACGACCTTTGCGTCGAATGCGGCGCGACTGGACACGATCGGACGGGTCGCGGCGGCGGCCGGGCGGACGGTATGCGTCGCGGGGCGGAGCCTCGACCGGATTTTGAAGGTGGCGCGGGCGACGGGCTATCTCATGGATTTCCCCCCGACGGTGCGGTTCGACGAAGCAATGCGGCTGCCCAAGGGCGACTTGCTGATCGTCGCGACCGGCGGACAGGGCGAGGCGCGCGCCGCCCTCGGGCGGATCGCGGGTGGGAACCACGAGCTCAAGATGGGCGAAGGTGACACGGTCATCTTCTCGTCAAAGCAGATCCCGGGCAACGAACTGGCAATCGGGCGGATCATGAATCAGCTGAGCGAGCTTGGCGTGCTGACGGTCACCGAGCGGCAGGCGCATGTCCATGTGTCGGGGCACCCGGGCCGGCCCGAGTTGGCCAAGATGTATGAGTGGATGCGGCCTGAAATCCTCGTGCCGGTTCACGGCGAGCCGCGGCATCTCGCCGAGCAGGCTCGGTGGGGACTGGCGAACGGCATCCCCCGGGCAATCAAGCAGGAAAATGGCGACGTAATCCGCCTTGCGCCAAACGGGCCGAAGAAGATCGGGACCGAGCGGGTTGGGCGTCTGGTCCTCGACGGCGATGTCATCCTGCCCGCCGACGGGACGACGATCAATGCGCGGCGGCGGCTGTCGCGCGACGGGCTGATCACAGTGGCAATGCCGCTCGGGCAGGCGCGGAAACTGGCGGGGCGGCCGATGATCCGCTCGTTCGGGGTGCCGGTCGAGGCGGATCTCGACGACTTCATCGCCGATGCGACTGATGCCGCGACGCGCGCCTGGGAGCCGGGCGCGGACGCGACCAAGACCATCGAGGCGGTGCGGCTCGCGGTCCGACGTTGCGCGACGTTGTGGACGGGCAAGAAACCGACGATCGACGTTAGCGTGCTGGAGATTGGCGCCCGATGAGCATCGCCGCGTCGATCGCGATCTGGTTCCTGTTCTTCGTCGCAGTCGCGTTCGTGTCGCTGTCGTTCGGGGTGCGGACGAGCGAGGAGGTCGGCGGCGAGATGGTCGCCGGGCAGGCCGACAGTGCGCCGCACCGCTTCGATGTCCGGCGTCATGTGCTTAGGTCGGCGGTGATCGCGACGCTGGCGTTCGTGCTATACGACCTCAACTGGACTTACGGTTGGGTCGGGATCGAGAATTTCGACTTCTACCACCGCATTTTTACCAAGGACGGTTAACGCTTTCGGTCTACCGCGGCGGCGAGGGCGGCGTAGAGCTTGCCGACGTCGGACGACATCAGGGTGACGGCCAGCATTCCGCCGTCGCGCTCGGCCATGACGCGGCGGAGCATCGCCTCGAAATCAGCGACGTATCGATCGACCGAGGCGGTGAACTCGGGCTCGGCCTCGTAATGCGCAGCAATCGCGCGCGCTTCTCCGCCGCCGAGGAGGCGTGCGGCGCGGCGAGTGAAGACGCCGCGATTGCCCTTCAGATAGGCGGTCCAATTTTTGTCGTCGATCTCGTCGGAGAAGATCTTGCCAACGTCGATCGAGGCCGAATGAAGCGAGTCGATCAACAGCGCGACCTTCTTGGCGAATTCGTCACTGTCGTGCTGGCGCTGCGACAAGTGGTTGCGCTCGATATGGGCTTCGAGCGCCGAGGCACTCTGACCAATGGTCAGCATCTGGCGAGTGAGTCGCTCGGACGCGCCATGGGCTGCTTCGACCGCGCGGACGGCGACTCGTTCGACATCGCGCAGCTGCTCTGCGACGGTCGTCTGGACCGCGGTTTCGAGTGCGGTGCGGGCGGCGGCGGAGAGGTTCGCGGCACTTTCTGGGATGACGGCGGCGATCGCTTCGCGGGCACGTGTCGCGGCATGCGCGGCGGCTTCACGCACTTGTAGCATCGCGGCGACGAGCGCTGGTCCGGTCTCGTTGCTGAGGCGCTCGGCGTCGGTCGCGACGGTGGCAATAGCATTACCGAGTTCCCCGAGGCGCGTTTCGGCGCCGCCGATGCCGGTGTCCACCGCGGCGAGCAGACCGGCGAGACGGTCGTGCTGGGCCTCGATTGCGCCGGCGCCGCTGGCGAGCCGTTCGCTCGCCTCGAGTGCCGCGTCGCGAACTACGAGGATGGCGGGTCCAGTGTTGGCGACGTGATTGGCGAGGCGGGTGGCGCCATTCTCGGCCTCGCCCAGCGCGCCGGTCAGGGCGTCGCGGACCTGGCCCGTGAGATCGTCGACCGCGGCGCGCATAGTGGCGGTGCGGTTGGCGAGCCGGTCGACGAGGCTTTCGTGACCAGTCGCCTGCTCACCGAGCGAGGTGAGTTCGCCGCGAACCCGGCCGAGCGCGCCGAGCATGGTCGTGGCGCGGTGGTCGCCGTCCTGGGCGAGCTGCTTAAAGCGCTCGTCGAGCGCGGCGAGGCCGCTGTCGAGTTCGGCGACGAGACGCTGCGAGGCATGTTCTTGTTCGGCGACGCGGCTGCTGAGCCCGTCGAGCGCGCCGGTCGCATTGCCGAGGTGCGCGCCGAGCGTGCGGGCGGATTCGAGACCGGCCTGTGCCATTCCGGCGGACGACTGAGCAACGAGCGCGGCTACCGTCGCGGCCTGGGTGTCGATCCCGCTACGGATGAGGTCGAGTGCCTCTGCGGCATGGCCGAGCAAGCCCTCGATCTCGCCGCGGTGCGAGGAGGCGGCGTCCTCGAGCTGGGTACGCGCGGCAGCGCTGGCGCTCTCGATCTGTGTCAGGTGGGTGACGAGCCGGGTCGAGGCTTCGCCGACTGTGGCATCGGCGAGTTCGGTGCGCTGGGTCAGCGCCTCGACGTGGCCGGCATAGACTTCGGACTGGCGCGCGGCCTCGCCGCCAGCGTCGCGGAGCCGCTCGGCCATCGCCAGCGCGCGCGTTTCGGCGATCGGTAGATCGGCGAGAAGGACGCCGATGTCGTTCCGTGCCGCGCTCGCTGCCTGATCGAGCGCCGCACTGTGATGCGAAAGCCGTTCGGAGCCCGTGTCGAGGTTGCGGGTGACCGCGCCGAGCCTTTGGGCCGTCTCTTCCCCAAGTCCCATCAACTGGTTCGACATGCCGCGCAGTGCTTCGTGGCTCTCGCCGATGCGCGTGCCGAGGACGGCGAGCAAAGCCTCGAGCGAGTGCGCCTCGTTGCGCATCGCGATGACCGAGCGGGTAAAGCGTTCGGATTCTTTGCGGCGGGTGCGGCCGAACATCAGCCAGCCAAGACCGAGCAAAGCGAGCGGGCCGGTAATGACCGCGATCCACTGTGCGACCGCTGGCGCGTCGAGCGGCACTCCGGCAAGCGCATGTCCAGCGGACCAGGCGCTGTAGGCGATCCACAGTGCGGCGAGCAGGGTGAGCGCCCAGCCAAGGACCAGCCGGCCGCCGGCGCCGTCATGCTCGGCGCGGGTTTCTTCCCACTGGGCGACGTTGAACTGCGCTTCCTGGGGTGCCGGGTCGGCGTAGGCGTCGAACGGCCCCTCCTCGCGCGAGCCTTCGGACGTGGCCGGGAAGGGAGGAGCGGAGCGGAGCGGGTGCGGTTCCATGCAACTTGTTTACCACGTTCCGGGCCAGTGCAAAGCGCTCAAAAAAGGGGCTGTGGTGGTACTGGCATTCGCAGGTGCGCATCGCCTAAGATCGGGATCACACCGGACGGGGACGACGATGGGTTTGGGCGCGCTGATCGGCGCTTATCAGGAGGATGATCGCGGCGAGTTGCGCGCGTTGCTTCCGCTCGCCGGTCGAACATTAGTCGAATATCAGGCGCGCTGCGCCGAGGCCGCAGGGGCATCGCCGATCGTCGTGCTGGTCGAGCGGATGCCGCTAGCGTTGCAGGACGCTTTTGCGCGGCTACGGCAGGATGGGGTCACGGTCATCCCCGTCAGGGACGGCAATGAGGCGGCGTCGCGGTTCGAGGCAGGGACGCTGATCCTCGAGCTCGCCGACGGGATTGCGCCCGATGTCGGCGACATCGCGCGGCTAGTCGAATTGGGCGAGCCGGCAATCGCGACTCTGCCCGACGACGAGGCGCATGCCGCCTACGAACGGATCGACGGCGCCAATCGCTGGGGCGGGATCGCACTGGTCGATGCGGCGACGCTGGGATCTACCGCGGCGATGCTTGGCGACTGGGACCTGCAGTCGACGTTGCTGCGGCGGTCGGTGCAGTCGGGGGCGCGACTGATCCGGCTAGATGGGGCGGGTGGCGGGCCGCTGCTGGTGGAAAATGCTGAAGCGCTTGGCGGGTTTGAGAAGCGTTTGCTGCTCGCCTCGCGCGGGCAGCGGCGCGATATCGCAAGCCGCTACCTTCTGCCGGTGATCGAGGAATTTGCCACCGAGCGGCTGATGGAAACGCGGCTCAAGCCCGAGTGGTTGGTCGCTGCGGCGCTGATGCTGACGGTCTCGGCGGCGTTTGCGTTCACGCGGGGATGGTTGTGGCCGGCACTGGCGCTGCTGATCGTGTCGACCCCGCTCGACCTTGTCGCGGCGCGGCTGGGGACGTTGCGGTTAAAGCCGCTGTCACAGATGCTGTGGACTAAGCGCGGGCTTTGGCCGGCGGCTGGAGCGGCGCTGGTCGCGCTCGGCTGGTGGAGTTTCCGACATGGCGACGGGGGATGGGGAGCGCTGGTCGTCGCGCTCTCCGCCGCCGGTTTTGCGCAGGCGCTGCGGATCGAGCGCACCGGGCGGCAGAACGCGTTCGAGCCATGGCTGTTCGCGCGGCGCAATGCGATTGTTGTCGCGATCCCGTTTGCAGCGTTCGGCCGGTGGACTGCGCTGATGGCGGTGCTTGCGCTCTACGCAGCGGTTAGTTTCTTTCTAGTCCAGCATTTGCGCCACCGCATCGACCGCGACTGATGAAGTCGTCGAACGCGATTGAGGTGGCGTTAACTTCGATCGGCTAATGAAGTTGGCGATGATTTCCGAGGAATGGCCGATCGCTGCTCAAGCAGCCGACCGTCTGGTCGACCCTGCGCGCCGCGCCGGGCTCGCCCGGCTGGAGACCGTGCGTCGCGATTTCTTCCTCGATTCACGCGTCCGCCTGTCCGAGCAGGAACGCGCGCTGATGACCGCCATGCTCGATGATCTGATCGCCACGATTGCCGACGAGATCATTGCCGGGCTGAGAGACGGCCTCGATTCAATCGGCGGCGACGGGCACGATGCGCTGATCGCGCGGCTGTGGGCAAGCGGGATGCTCAACCGGCCGGGGCTGGTAGCGCTGCTGCTTCGCCGCGCCGACGAGCAAAGGCTGGCGTCGAGCCTGCTGCTTCGTCAGACCCCGGGGCGGCCGCCGCTGGTACAGCGCTGGGTCGCCGACAGCGACGGCGAGCTTGCCGCCTGCGCGATGGCGCTGGTGATCGCGCGCGGCCGGCGGCGCGACCGCTATGGCCAGGGACGGCTGTTGTTCGACGACTTGCCGGCCGAGGAAGCGATGGCGTTGGTCCATGCGGTCGCTGCGGGGCTGCGAGCGCCCTTGCCAGCTCATCCCGCGATCGATCGCGCGCTGGCTACGTGTACCGAGCAATTGTTCGCGCGGCACGACGAGAATGAGCGAATCGACGCGATGCTCGCCGGGCTGGTGCGGATGCTTGAACGTGGCGGGCGACTCGACGATGCGCTGGTCGTCGACGCGGCGGGCGAAGGTGAGGTCGTGCTGCTGTCGGCGGTACTGGCGCGGCGCGGCGGGGTGCCCGAGGCCACGGCGTGGGATTATCTCATTGATGGCGTTGACGGACGGCTGGTGCTGCTCGCCCGGCTTGCGGGCATTGCCCGGGGCACTGCGGCACGGCTGGTTGCCGAGCTTGGTGCGCTGACCGGGGTATCCGATCCGGCAGCCGAAATGGCGCGATTCGACGCGCTCGGCGAACAGGCGATCGAAGACCAGCGCGGCGAGTGGCGCTTGCCACCAGCCTATCAAGCCGCGCGCGAGGCGCTTCGTGGCTAGCGCGCCCGACGATCCCGGGATCGTGACCGGGCGGATCGACGCTGAAGGGCGGCTGATCGCCGCCGACCCGCCACTGGCCGCGCTGCAGGTCGAGGCGGGGTCCGCGCTTGGTGCGCGACTGGCCTTGCCGCAGATCGCCGCGGTGGTGCGGCTCGCTCGCGAGCTTGGCGTGCCCTTGTCTCGCCCGGTGACCGCAGCGGGGGCGAGTCACGACTTCGACCTGTGGGTGCGTGCAACGATCGACGGCGACGAAGTGGCGCTCGAGATCGAGGGCTGGCGACCGCGTCCGCCTGCCGCGCCGCGGCTCGACCTGGTGCTTGCAGCCGATGACGATGCGACCGTGGCCCGCGACCCGGCGACCGGGGAGTGGGCAACTGACGCCGAGCTCAAGCTGACCGCGCTTGCCCCAGATCTCGCTGAGCGCCTCAAGATCGACCCGGCCGACGCGATGGGGCAGCCGTTGACGCGTTATCTCAAGCTCGACGAGGATGACGACGGGACCCTGCCGCTCCTTGCCGGGCTGGCCGCGCGCGCGGCTTTCGCCGGCCAGCAGGCCAGCCCGCGCACCGGCGACGGCGTGTCGCTCCTGCTGTCTGGGGATGTGCTTCGGGACGAAGCGGGCAAGTTCGCCGGGTTCGCCGGGCGCGCGCTGCCACCGACGCGCGTGCTGTCAGTCGTGCCGTCGATTGAGCCGGATGGCGACGGCTTCACTGCTGGGCTCGACCGCGCGCTGCGCACCCCGCTCGACCGGATCATCGCTGCCGCCGACAAGATCGTCGAGCGCAGCGACGGTCCGCTGCGCAGCGACTATGCGAGTTACGCGACCGACATTGCCGCCGCCGGACGCCACCTGATGTCCGTCATCCGCACGATGAGCGAGGGTACGTCGGCCTCGACGAGAGTGAGCCTTAAGGTCTGCGTCGGTGAGGCAATCGCGATCGTCGCCGCAGCGGTCGATGCCCGCCAGGTCCAGCTGGCGTTCGACTCTTCCCCGTCGATCTTCGCGCAGGGCGAGGAGCGCGGCGTGGTACAGGTGTTGGTCAACATCCTCGGCAATGCGATCCGCCATTCGCCGGTCGGCGGGGCAGTGACGATCACGATCGCCGCCGATACGGGGCGCGCCCTGGTAATGATCGCCGATCGGGGCCCGGGCATCGCGGTTGCCGACCAGCAGCGCATCTTCCAGCGGTTCGAGCGGATCGGTAGCGAGCCCGACGGGACCGGGCTCGGCCTCGCCATCGCCCGCCGCCTCGCTCACGCCATGGGCGGGGACGTACTGCTCGACAGCGCGCCAGGAGAGGGCGCGCGGTTTACGCTTGAACTGCCTTTGGCTTAGCGGTTGGCGACCGCGACATAGTCGCGGTGGGTCTCGCCGACGTAGAGCTGGCGCGGGCGGCCGATCTTCTGTTCGGGGTCCGAGATCATCTCGTTCCACTGCGCCACCCAGCCGACGGTGCGGGCGAGTGCGAACAAGGCGGTGAACATCTCGGTTGGGAAGCCGACTGCGTTCAATATCACGCCCGAGTAAAAATCAACGTTGGGATAAAGCTTCTTCTCGACGAAATAGGGGTCGTTGAGCGCGATATGCTCGAGTTCCTTCGCCACATCGAGCACCGGATCGGTGATGTTTAGCTCGCGCAGCACCTCGTCGGCGGTCGCCTTCATGACCTTCGCGCGCGGGTCGAAATTCTTGTAGACGCGGTGGCCAAAGCCCATCAGCCGGAAGGGATCTTCCTTGTCCTTGGCGCGGGCGATATATTCGGGGATGCGCTTCACATCGCCGATTTCGCGCAGCATGTTGAGGGCCGCCTCGTTGGCGCCGCCATGCGCCGGGCCCCACAGACAGGCGATCCCCGCGGCCATGCAGGCGAACGGGTTTGCACCCGATGATCCGGCGAGGCGGACGGTCGAGGTCGAGGCGTTCTGCTCATGATCGGCATGGAGGATGAAAATCTTGTCCATCGCCGCTTCGATGATCGGGTTGACGACATATTTCTCGGCCGGGACGCCGAACGTCATACGAAGAAAATTTCCGGTGTAGGATAAGTCGTTCTGGGGATAGAGGAAGGGCTGCCCGACGCTGTACTTGTGCGCCATCGCGACCAGCGTCGGCATCTTGGCAATCAGCCGGTGCGACGCGATCATGCGCTGTTTCGGATCGGTGATGTCGGTCGAATCATGGTAGAATGACGACAGTGCGCCAACCACGCCGCACAGGATCGCCATCGGGTGTGCGTCGCGTCGAAACCCGCGGTAGAAGGTCGACAATTGCTCGTGG
>JANMWM010000252.1:0-1669 GCA_031394005.1 Sphingomonas sp. | reverse complement strand
GCTGCCGGCAAGCGGACTCACATTGGAACTCGCGAGCGGAACTGGCGAACATGGCGTGGCGTTCGCGCGTCGCTTTGCGGACATCGAGTGGCAGCCGAGCGACGCATCGGACGAAGCCCTGGCATCTATCAAAGCGTGGCGCGAAGATGGGCCGACGAACCTGCTTGCGCCGCTCGAGATCGACGCGGCGGCTAGCGGTTGGGCGATCGGCCACGCCGACGCGATGGTCGCGATCAATCTCGTGCACATCAGCCCGTGGGCGACGGCGCTCGGCCTGCTCGACGGCGCGGCGCGGTTGTTGCCCGCTGGTGGCCCGCTGATCCTCTACGGGCCGTGGATCGAAGATGGAGTGGCGACCGTGCCCTCCAACCAGGTGTTCGACATGGACTTGCGAGCCCGCGACCCGCGCTGGGGGCTGCGCACTCTTTCCGATTTCGTCCGCGAGGCCAAGGCGCGGGGGCTAGACCTCGCCGACCGCCGAGCGATGCCCGCCAACAACATCATGCTGCGGTTCGACCGGCACTAGCCGCGCGGCGAGCGGCCAGGTGGCGATCAGCCACGCCGCGCCGATCGCCCAGCCGGCGACAACGTCGCTCGGCCAATGCACCCCGATCAGCGAGCGTGACGCGCCAATGATAAGGCTGGTGAAGACGCCGAGCGCGACCCACGGCACGCGGTGCCCGGAGGGAGCGAAGACGAGCGCGAGCAGCGGAAACACAATCATCGAATTGGCAGCGTGGCCACTGGGGAAGCTCAATGAGTGGAGGGTCACCGGGTGGGCGTCGAGCGCCGGGCGGGCGCGACGGACGGACAGCTTGACCGCCTCGACGAGGAGACGGCCGACGAGCGCGATCGCGACGATCGTGAAGGCCAGGCGCGGCTGGTCGCGCCGCCACAGCAGAATGGCCGCAATCAGCCCCAGCCCAATCGTCGTGACGACGCCCCCGGCATAGTTGAGGAACAGTCCCGCCTCGGTCGGCAACGGACTTGACGCCCTGACGGATATGCCGTCGCGAATCAGCGCCACATCGACTGGATTGCCAAGCCCGCCGACCAATCCGCAGGTGATCGCGACGGCGATTAACAGGACAACCAGCGCCATCCGTGGAAAATAAGCATTCATTTTGATCTTAAACGATGTTTTACCGTTCGACGCTATCGCCAAGTGATGGACGAAAGCAGCCTCTCCCAAAATCGCCGGACCCGCCGGTCGAATGTGCTCCTGAGCGCATCGATCGAGCTGTCGGGAGCGTCGCTTCCGGTCAAGCTGCGCAACCTGTCGTCCGAAGGCGCGCTGATCGAGGGCGACAAGCTTCCGGTCGAAGGAGCCGAAGTGATTTTCCGCAAGGCCGAACTGAACCTCTCGGGGCGGATCGCCTGGGTCGCGGGAAAGCGCGCGGGGCTGTCCTTCTCCGAAGTGCTTCACCCCGATCTGGTGATGCGACACATTCCGACGCCACGTCCGCGCGTCCAGCCCGATTTCCGTCGCCCCGGCCTGTCGTCACGGCCGCTCAGCGCCGAAGATATGCGGGTCGGCGAACGCTGGCTGCCGCACTCGCCCTACATCAGCGAATAAGACTGCGCTCCACGATCAACGCCGCCCCGCGCGGCAAGATGTGTTGCGGGCTTAACCGGCCGCCCGGATCTCGCCGCGCTGTTCCTGCAGCCA
>JANMWM010000243.1:0-3730 GCA_031394005.1 Sphingomonas sp. | reverse complement strand
CGAGTATTGCGGGGTCGTCGGCGAACGCGCGATCACCCGCCAGGGGCACGAAATCCTCGGCGATCCCCGCGAGAAAATTGTTGAAGTGCGGCCGATCGGGATGCCGCGCGACCTGCGCCTTCTGCCAAGGCGTCAGTCGGCTGTAGGTCTCGCGCAGCAGCCGCGTCGCCTTGGCCTCGAGCCGCGCGACATCAGCGTCGATGTCGATCGCGCCGTTCCGGGCGGTCGCTTTGAGGTCGGAAACGCGGGTCTCAAGCTCCGCGATCGGCTTTTCGAAATCGAGATAGGTCGTGGTCATGGTCCGTGCGGGTAAGCGCGGCGCATTTGCGCGTCAACGCGTGGCGATCAGCGGCGGTCGGCGAGCGGGTGGCGGGCGTTAACCAACTCAACCAGCCGCGCGCTGTCGACATGGGTGTAGATCTGCGTCGTGGCGATATCGGCATGGCCGAGCAAAGCCTGCAGGACGCGCAGGTCGGCGCCCCCGGCAAGCAAGTGAGTGGCGAACGCATGGCGCAGGACGTGCGGGCTGACCCGCGCCGGAGCGATCCCCGCAACGGCGGCCATGGCGCGGACGATCTGGAACAGGCGGACGCGGCTGAGGTGAACTTTCCCGCCCGGAAACAGCCACAGCCCCTCGCCAGGCAGTGTCTCTCGCCATTTCGCGGCGGCGAGGTGGGCGCGATCGGAAATCGGCACGAGCCGTTCCTTCGCGCCCTTGCCCTTGAGGATCAGGAACGGCTGCCCGGGACGAAGCGCAGCGCGCGGGAGCGAGACTAGCTCGGTCGCGCGCAGGCCCGACCCGTATAGCAATTCGAGCAAAGCGAGGTCGCGGAGCGCATGCGGCGCGCCCGACGCAGCACGATCTTCTGCCTCGCGAAACATCGCCTCGACCTCGGGCGCGTCGAGGATCCGCGGCAACGGGCGCTGGTGGACCGGTCGCGGCAGCGCGGCAGAGGGATCGTCGGGGCGGAACCCCTCATCGAGCAGGAAGCCGTAGAAACGCCGCAACGCCGCGGCGCGGCGCGCGACGGTCGACGGCGCAAGGGCGCGCCACGCCTCGCCGAGCCGCTTGAGCGCGTCGACCTCGGCGCTTGACACCTCGCCAAGCGCGGCGGCGCCCGCTTCGAGGTCGCGGCGATAGGCGAGCAACGTATTGCGCGCTGCCCCGGCCTCGGCGGCCATCATGTCGAGGAAGCGGTCGACCAGTGCGCGGTCGGCCTTGGTCAAGCGGCCCGCTCCATCAGGAGCGGCTGAGCGCCTCGGCGGCAATCATGCGCGCGTTGAACCCCTGCCCCGTGTCGTTGAGCGCGTTGACGCTGTGCAGCAGGAAGCGGGCCGGGATGCCACGCCAGCTGCCGGCCTTGAACGACAGCCCGGCAAGCACGGTCGCGGTCCCTCCCTGTCCGCGCTTCGCCGCCCCGTCGATCAGCTGGCTCCACGGATCGCTCCGCGCAAAACCATATCCGTAGCGGTCCGACAGCTTCATTGCGGTCGCGCCGTTGATCCGCCCAAGCCCGGCGAGGCCCGCAACCAGCAAGGCACCACGCCGGCCCTCGTCATCGCCGTTGCGATCGATGAACTTGGTAATGCGGCTCGAGCTAAGATCGAGCCCCAGTGTGTCAGGCGCACCCAGCGCGAGCATCGCCCAGCAGCGATCCGCCGACGCATCGCTCAACTTGCCGAGGAGCGGACCCCACCGCGCGGCTTCCGCATCGAGACCGACCGCGAGCATTGACGCAATCAGTTCCGGCGCATCCTTATCCAGCGCCGCCTCAGGCTCGATCCGACTCGCCGCGATGCCGAGCATAGCGCGCGTCGCCTCGCGCTCGAGCGGGTCCTTGGACTTGTCCCACAGCCGGCGCATCGCGGCGAGCCGCGTGTCCTGGTCCTTGCCGGCAAACGCCACACGCAGCTGCCAAGCGTCGCTCTGCGGCAGCTCGTCGGGATCGGTTCGGTCATAGATGGCGGCATAAAGATCGATCAGCGCCTGGCCCGAAAAGGTGCCGAGCCCGGCCCCGCTTCGCATCGCTGGCAGGCGCTGCTGCACGCTCAGCATCGGTGCCCGACCCTGCCACGCGCGCAACGGCAACGACGCCGTCTCGAACAATCGCTCGGGCGGAGCGAGCCCCGTCGCGGCGGCGAGGCCAAACCGCCAGGCATTGAGCTGCTCGACCCCGTCCCACTCGATCGTCACGGCGCGCGCCGTGTTCGCGCCCGCCCCGACCAGCTTGTCGGCGAGGCTGACGTCGATCCCGCCGAGCCGTCCCTGCCGGCGCGACTGGTTGATATCGGCCGCAGCGGTTTCGGCATTTCCGGACAGCGACGAGCAAATGGCATCGACCAGCGGCGCGATGTGCGGCTCGACTTGATCCAGGTCGCCGCGCAACGGGCAGAGCGCTGCCGGATCGGCGCTAGCGAGCGCGCTCTGCACCGCGACCTGGCGAAGTTTCGGCGTGAAGTCGGTGACATCGACTCCTGCGACGAGCATTCGCGCGGCATCGGCCTCACCCATGCGCAGCAACAACCAGCCGCGTTCGGCGACCCAGTCGGCGGGATCGACTCCGAACGGCGACGGCGCCCGGGCGAGCAGGGCGTTGCGCAATGCGATATGGAGCCAGCGCGACGGCAACGCGCCCTCGGTTCGCCGCATCGCGGCTTCGAGGAACGGTCCGCTGGCCGCGCCAAACGGGTCGCTGCCGAGGCCGATCGCGGCGGGATCGAGACGTCCGACCCGCGCGGGATCGCGGCGGGCCCGATCGGGTACTTCTTCCGGCTCGACGATGTCCGCCGCGGCCACATCCGCGTTGGTCAGCGAATCGCTTTCGGCGATCTGGGCTTCGTCCGCGCCGCCGGTGGCCGCGGGCTGATTGCTGAAGGCGCCGGGTGATGAAGGCCCGGGAGTCGCATTGGATGCCTGTGGATTGATTTGGGATGCCGGGGCCGCACTCGGCGATCGCGAGGGCGCACTGCTGTTCTGCCCAGGGGGCGGCGGGGTATCCCCGAACCCCGGCGGCAGGATCGAGGTCGGTCGATCCTGCGCCAGCGCGGGAAGCGCCAGCGCGAGCACCGTCGCCGCGGCGGCGAGAAGCTTAATGCGCGGCCGGAGCACTGGCAACTTCGGTCTCGATCGGATGCATCGGCTGTTCGCTGGCTTGGCGCGACAGGAAGAACAGTGCGGCGACGAGCAGGACGAGCACGACGCCAATCGGGACGACTGGGTTCATCGGGCGGCGGCGCATCGGAGCGGATTGGATTCGGTTGAGGCTATCGCGGGCCATTTTTCTTCCTCGATCGGGTCTTCGTGCGGCTTTTGCCCGACCACGCCCCCCCATGTATAGCCCTGCCCTGTGCAAAAAATGCTTCTTGCTCTCGACCGCCCGGTCGTTCTCGTCGGCCTGATGGGGGTTGGTAAGTCGACCATCGGTCGGCGGCTGGCGAAGCGGCTAGGCCTCGATTTCATTGATAGCGACGAGGCAATAGAGGATGCCGCGGGGGCGCCTGCGGGGGAAGTCTTCGAACGCTATGGCGAAGCGAATTTTCGCGACGGCGAGCGCCGACTGGTGGCGCGGCTGATCGAGGGCGCGGTACGGGTCATCGCGACCGGCGGTGGGGCGTTCGTCGATCCGCACACGCGGCGACTGCTCAACGAGCGCGCGATTACAGTGTGGCTCAATGCCCCGGTCGACGTGCTCGCCGAGCGGACCGCGCGCCGCGACACGCGCCCTCTGCT
>JANMWM010000241.1:0-8111 GCA_031394005.1 Sphingomonas sp. | reverse complement strand
GAGCCCGTTCGTCTGGCGCACCCAGTTGGTGACCGCCACCTACGAGAACCAGGCGGTCGCGAACTTACTGGAGCCATTGAAGTGCACACCTTTGCTGCCTGTGTACCTAAGGCTATTGTGGACCCGGATCGGCCGGCGCTGCTACGTAGACACGACCGACCTTACCGAACATGATCTTGTCGATATCGGAGATGACGTCGCGCTCAACGAATTTGCCGGGCTGCAAACGCACCTGTTCGAGGATCGCGTTATGAAGGTCGGCACGATCCGGATCGGCGACCGCGCGACGATCGGATCGCTGGCGATCGTGCTTTATGACGCTGAAGTTGGCGCGGACGCCCAGCTTGGCGACCTGTCCGTAGTTATGAAGGGCGAAACGTTGCCCGGCGGCACGAGTTGGGAAGGCAGTCCGGCGCGGATCGTGCTCGAATGAGGCCCTTCTGGCACGTCGGCGCGCTCGATGCACTCCCTCTGGTCAGCGATCAGGCTGCTGTCGCGTGGAGCGTCACAGCCGATGGCCTGCTTGCGGCGAGCGCCTTGGCGGGCACGCCCGCGACCAAAGCCGACCTAGCCGACGCGGTACGGGGAAAGGATGGCGGGTGGCGGATACTGCGTCGCCGCTTGGCGCGAGCGCTGGTTGCGCACCTTGCTAGTATGCGCGTCGTCGATGTGTATCTTTCTCGCAACGAAGCCGGCGCGCCGATCATTGATTCGCCCGGTGGCTGGTATTTAGGCTTGTCCGCGCGTGACGGAGATTGTCTGATCGGCGTGGCGCGCCGGCCGATCGCGGTCGACCGCGAGCCGCTCGATCATGCGACGCCGTTGCGGGACATGCTAACGCCGTCTGAACTTTCCGCGCTCGATCGACTCGCCGAGGCGGATCGCCCACTCGACTGGCTGCGGCGCTGGACGATCAAGGAAGCGCATGCAAAACTCTTAGGTGAGCCGTTACGCATCCGCCCCGAGGATATCGAGACGCAGATCGTCAGCTCGGAGATGGCAACCGCGACGCTCGAGGGGGTCTCACACTGCTGGACTCGGCAGACCACCACTGCAATCGAGACCGTGGCGCTGTCGGCATGACGCCCGTCGTTGCTACGCGGACCTATGCCGAGGCCGACCGCGCGGCGGTACTCGCGATCTTCGAGAGCAACCTGCCCGATTATTTCTCGCTAAGCGATCGTAACTGGCTTGAGAAAACGCTCGATGAGCCCGACGGCCCATCGTTCCTCGTGACCATTGACGGCACGCCCGCGGCATTCGGTGGCTATGAGCTGTGGGACGATTACAACAAGGCGTTGCTGTTCTGGGGGATGGCGGCGCGGGGCTATCATGGTGCTGGGCTTGGCAAGCTGCTGTTGTTTGAGCGGTTGCTGCATATCGCCACTGCCGCCCGTCCGCCGACGCGATACGTCACCGTCGATACCTCTCCGATGATCTCACCATTCTTCGAGCATTGCGGATTCGAACTGACGAGTGTGTGGCCCGAAGGTTATCGCTCGGGCGCGACGATGCACGAACTACGCTACGATCTCTCCGCGACTTCGTCGAAAACGTTGCAGGCTGCGCGCGACACCTCGTTTGCAGAGGCCACTCGACGGCTGGCTACCTTCTGAAGTCCGTCGTCGCCATCGATTTCCATAGGGTCTACCCCTTTGGCTAGTAGCTGTCACGAGCGACAGGCGTAGGGCATGACTCCGGAATGGTAGCAATGCGCGTCGAAGTTCTCGTCGCCAGGCGGGGCGCAGATTGTGCTTCGGCCGCTTTGTCCTTCAGCTGGTGCTGTCGTCAATCATCTTGGTTCGACAGAAGGTCGCGGCGGCAAGCTCGGACAAACAGACACTGCAGACCCACGAGGACGCCAAGGCACTATTGGAGCTAATCGATGGCATGCACAGACTTCTAAAGCGGAATACTACTCTCACCGAGCAAATTAACGAACAGGACAATCCTGCCTTCAACAGGTGCCCGAGGTGAGCGCGAAGGCTTTGATCTGACCGTCGGTGACGTACCGATCACCCGCGCCATTGCGGTGCCAGTGATCTGGTTGGATATGTGCCGACTGGTTGCCGAGATAATGAGCGCCGCCCTGTTCAAGAACGGTGCCAACGGCGTCTCGCTCATCGTCCACTTTCGGTCCGATATGGTGTGTCACTTGAAGCGTGAATAACGCGATACCCACTCCGCGATCGAATGTCGCGGCTCCAAGCCACTCGTGTGGGGTAACCTGCCAAAGTCGGACGTGATGTCTCTTTTTAGCTGTTTTACCCTCGTCTCGCTCGTACGCGACGTCCTGCAGCCGATCATCAAAATACAGTGAGCTTACGGGGGCCTCCGGATATGTTCTTTTCAAGACAACGCTTCGAATGATTTTGACACCAGACCCTACCGATAGCGGATCAGCAACTGACCAGCCGGCTCGACGAAACGCGCAGTTGATTGACTTAGCGCTTGCAGTGATATGCATGTTGATCGGATCGGCCGGTATGTCTTGAGAGGTATACGCAACGGTTTCTTGTCGTTGTCCGATTTTTTTATGCTCGTGCTTGCTCCAGAGGCGCGGGAGTTCACCGTAGGCAAGAAGGAGCCAAAGTGAAACGAGAATGAAAATGAGCAGGGTGATGATAGACAAGACATGCCACGGCCGAATTCTGCTTAATTTCGCTTGCAGCTTGCGAGTTTTCAATGCCCGCACTCCCGAAGCAGCGCCTTACCGCCAAGTTTTTCATGGTTAGGCTCGCGCCAGCCGTGCACCGCCACTGGTAATCTAAATTGCATACGTCGGGCTCCGGCGCCGACAGCTTATCAGAACAGCTAATGTCTGCAATGGCGAGAAGCGGGCGGGTTGTTTCGTCCGTTTCAGACCAGCGGGGATGCCTAAGGGACTTACTGTATCGCGCCTTCGCTTGTCCTCGCGGAACATAGGCGTGTCGGTCGATTGCCTGAATTGGTCCTTTGCGCGGGTCCGGGTGCGATCGCGACGCTAATCGCACAGCACAGGTCGGCACGCCTTGGTGACAACCGCAGCGCTCCGGCGATCCCGGCAATAATGGTGCCCGTGTCATTCGCCAGTGTGATTGACGACCGCAGCCGATTCCGAAAGATATTATGTAGGCTCAACACAGACCATAGATCAAGATTTCCGGCTCGCCAATTTTGTGAAAACGCCTTGCAGAGACTTGGCGTCGAAGAGGCACCGAGGTCGCGGCCAATTCCGGCTCGACCGAGCGACCGCGGGAAACTTCTGTACATCGTAATCATTTCCGGGATGTCCGGTCAGTGTTTGAAAAAATGGACTCTTCCGCTCCAGGGCGCTGCCTCCTATATGCGAAAGCAAGGTTAGCGCGTTGATACAATCGACGTCGAGGGGCGCTCGAGTAGTTCACGGAACGCCGCCATCATCGTGCAGGCGCTGCCGAAGTTGATTGGTCCCAGTTAGCGACTTTTGATCATTAGCTATTCGAAAGGAATGAGCGACGTTTTAGAAATACTCAGCCTTTATCCGCAAGCCATCCCTTCAGGATCAGCAGTAATGAGCTTGTCGAGTGTCGTTTCCGGAACGCCAATCGCAAATGATCCAGCGTTAGCGATGCGACCGCCCCACGTTGACGTACGGTGATTATTCCGGGTTGCCGTACCGGGTGGTTTTGTAGTGCTTGTTGAGAGCGGGGACGACGAGCGCGATATCCTTGTAGGCCTCATGCTCGATGAAGTGCACGGTTTCGGGACCGGCGCGGGTTTCAAGGACCCGATGTCCCTTTTTGTCGACGCAGTAGATCATGATCGGAAGGAGCAGCCCGTGATTGATGTTGCTCATTTTGAGCAGTGGCTTCCAGTCTTTCATATTGAGATGCATCGCCGCGTAAAACCCCTGGCACCACGGCCTGGGATCGACCTGTCCATTGGCTTTCGTCGCCAACTGGGGCGCATAGGCCTCGGGAGTGTTGAACAGCGTTTCGTTGATGTGGTTGTGGACCCTGGCAACCGCGGCGAACGCGGCGTGGTCCGTCTGCGATCCGTTGGCGAGCACATCGAACGGCAGGCCAAGAAGCGGGCACATCCAGTATTGGGGATCGGGGAACGCAGGGCCGGTGAGTGCCGCCGTCACAAAGCCATCGAGCGCCGACATGGTTCGGACCAGCGGGCGGCGATTGATCTTGACCGCGAGCCACGCCTCGAGTGCCTCGTCCGACAGGGCGATCTCATCCAGCGCACTCACGCCGCGATAGCCAGATGCGCCTCCCGGCACCCTGGCGTCCAGTTCCAGGCGAGCAGCTGATCGAGCGCGTTGTTCCTGACCTCGCCCGAGACAATGCGCTCCAGCACGTCATTCAGCCAGGTAAACGGATCGAGGCCGTTGAGTTTGGCCGTCTGGAGCAACGACGCCAGGATCGCCCAGCTTTTCGCGCCGCCCTCATTGCCAGCGAACAGGCTATTGCGCCGGCTGATTCCGATCGGGCGCATCTGGCGCTCGATCATGTTGTTGTCGACCTCGATCCGGCCGTCCTCGAGGAACCGGTTCAGCCCGCGCCAATGGCCTTGAGCATAGCGGATATGCTCAGCGAGCTTCGACGAGGTCGATATCTGCGGCAGCGTCGCGTCGAGCAGCCCCTTCAGTTCGTCCATGACCGCTGTGGTTTTGGCCTGCCGTGCTGACAGCCGGTGCGCCGCACTTGTGCCGCGGATCTCCGCCTCGATCCGGTACACCCGGCCCAGCAGCGTGATGATCGACGCGGTAATTGGCGACTGCGTGCTCTTGTGCAGATCGACAAAGCGCCGCCTGAGATGCGCAAGGCAGAACGCCAGCTGGATTGTCCCGGTTTTGCATCCGGGATCCTCGAGCGCCTTGTACGCGCTATAGCCGTCGACTTGCAGCACGCCTTCATAGCCGCCGAGTTGTCCCGATATCGCCTGGTGACTGCGCGAGCGCGCATAAACATAACAGACCGCCGGTGGTGCCGGCCCGTTCCACCCCCGGTCATCACAGCCATGCGCCCAGAACTGATCGAGGCGCACCTTGCCGCGACCAGGCTCGAGCACCGGCATCCTTGTTTCATCGACATGGATCCTGGGCTGGCGATGGATGAACGCCAGCTGCCGGTCGTAAAGTCCCTCGAGCCACCAGGCGGTGCGCCGGACCCAGCGCACCGCAGTCGAGCGATCGAGCATCAGGCCGTGACCGGCCAGCATCTGGGTTTGCCGGTAGATCGGCAGATACCAGGCAAAGCGCTGGGTCACGATCCAGGCGATGAACGACGTTGTCGCCATCCCGCCCTCGATCATTCGCCTCGGTGCCGGCGCCTGGATAACCCCGCCGTCACACGCCCGGCACGCATATTTCGGACGGACCGTGGCAATGACACGCAGGACCGCGGGCACGATGTCGATCGCTTCGCTGACATCCTCGCCGATCCGGTGCAGCGCGCCATCGCAACACGGGCACTGCGTGCTGTCGGGTTCGATCACCTCGATCACTCGGGGAAGATGCTTGGGGAGGGCACCGATATTGCGCCTGGATGTTGGCTTTGCTCGCGCGGGCTCGGGATCGTCGTTCGCCGCCGCCGCCGGCATGAGCGTACTCAGATCCCCAAGATCAAGACAGGTCTGCGCACCGAGGACCGCTCGCGCCTTTTCCGAGCGCGGGCCAAAGAGCATCGCCTTGTACGTGTCCAAAAGCTTGTGGGTGGCCTCGAGTTCCGCCTCCAGTTCGACAACCTTGACGGTCATCGCGCCGAGCGCATCGGCCAGATTTTGCGGCGGGCTTGTCACCCTCATTCTCTAGGCCAAACCCTCGCAAAAGCCCAGTAAAATCGCCATTTTCTAGCCGGCCATCTGCGGTTTTTTGACCGGGTTTTCTTCCAGTCTTCGCCAGTCCATGCCGCCCAGCAACAACGTCATCTGCGCCGGCGTCAGGCGGATCACACCGTCCTGGATCGGGGGCCAGGCGAACTTGCCGCCCTCAAGCCATTTGGTCATCAGGCACATGCCGGTGCCATCAAAATGGATAAGCTTGAGCCGATCCATTCTTTTCGATCGGAACACGAACACCTGACCGCAATAGGGATCCTTGTGCAAGGCATTGGCGACCAGCGACACCAGCTTGTTGACCCCGGCGCGGAAGTCGATCGGACCCGTCACCAGCATAACCTTGAGATTGCTGTTGCTGGCGATCACCGCGCCCGCAGCGCGTCGAACACCGTCCTCAATACACCGCCATCCACCGCGCCTCGCACATGCACGCGCGCACCGCCCAGCTCGATCTCAAGCTCGGATCGCGCCACTGCCGCCGCGCTATCCGCAAGGGTCAACGGCACAAATGAGATCGGCTCCAAGCCACCGCAATCGCGAACCCGGCGTCGCCAGTAATGCAGTAATCCAAGGCTCACCCCGTGACGGCGGGCAACCCCCGAGATCGTCACCCCCGGCGCAAAGCTTTCAGCGGTGATCTTCGCCTTCTCCTCGGGATCCCAGCGCCGGTTCGTCCGTCCTGGACCAAGCACAGTCGCATTGTGCGACATCGCATTCGCACTGTGCGGCGCACAGCTTAAATCCGAACGCGCACTGTGCGCCGCATCATCAAACGCCACTCTCAACCTCGCAACATCGCCTGACGCGGTATTGGCTGTCCGATCGCTTCGTGTCGACGTGGGGCGCTCGCATCGCTAACGAATCGCAAGCCTGGATGGGATCGTTTTTATAGGTTCCTCTGCCGAGCTGTGGACCCGGCGACCGAGCCGCCGTCGAAAGCCTGAGCTGGTGCCACAGGTTAGCATGGATTGCCGATCATCCGTTGCCTCGCGACCGAGCCTATTACTCTGTTGCTGCCTTCACCGACTATGAGCATGTTTCATGGCAACTCAAGCAAACCTATCGTCAGCTTTGGCCAATCGACGGTCCAAACGATGGACAAGTTCCTTACACAGACACAATGCTCCCCGGCAGTCACCTGTTGGGCTATCTCAATGCGGACCATTGGGCCATTGCTCTTCCGTTTGCCCGAAATGTGCCTGCCCTTCGCCCCCTTCTTGCGGGTCATAACGATTACCCACGAGAAATATTATTGGAAGCGATTGAGCGATTAGAAGAGGAAGAACTTGGGGCTTCTAAAGCCCTGCATTAGGCGCGCTTAGGCCGGAATGGGCATCATCGCCGCCCGTCGAGTTCATAACTATCCCCTCGCGGGCGATAATAGCACAACCTCAATCCACTGACATTTCCGAAAAATGCCAAAACATAGCAAATTACCGTGCCGGCATTTGCTGGTCAATTTACTCTTTCGAACGCCGCACTGATGTGCAGAGTGGTCTCGTCGCCTACGACCGGGATGTATTTTGTCACCCCAAAGTCTGACCGTCTTACCTTGGCCGTCGCCTCGAAGCCGACCGTATAGTGCTTGTCCATAGGGTTGACGCCCGCACCATTGAAGCTGACGTCGAGAACTATTGGCTTTGTGACGCCGTGCAATGTGAGATTGCCAGTGAGCGTCGCCCGTAAGGCTGCGGTTCGCACGATCTTAGTCGCCAGCAAACGCATTGTTGGAAAGCGGTTGGCGTCCAGCCAGTCAGCGCTCTTCAATTCCCCGTCCAGTTTAGCATTCGTCGTCGAGACGGTCGCGACTGGTATACTGATGTCCAGTTTGCTTGCTGCGACATTCTGAGGGTCGAGCTGCAACGAACCGCTTACGCCTGTGAAGTCCCCGTTCCAATTGGTAAAACCCATGTGCATCACGCTGAACTGGACACGAGTGTGATTGGGCTCGACGACATAGGTTCCCCCCGTGACGCTTACTGGGTTGGTATTGGCTATGTTGTCGGTGTCGCCAAAAGCAAGGACCGGGGTAGTTCCGAAGATCAGTATTGCGGCGGCAACGGTCAAGCGTGTCATGAGAGTCCTCTGAGTTCCGTATGCCATACCAGTTATAACCAATTCAGGGGAAGCCACTGTAGCGACTGGAGGACGACCAAAAGTCATGGCGAAACAACGGTACGCCAAAACGGCAGAGCGACCCCCAGCCCTACTGACAGCCTACTAAACGGCATTCCGCTGGTCGAAGCCTATGGAAAGGCGTCTGAATCTCCCAACCAACCGCTAATAGGAAATTAGCGGGTCCA
>JANMWM010000221.1:0-17114 GCA_031394005.1 Sphingomonas sp. | reverse complement strand
CGAAGCGGCGCTGGTCCAGCTCGCCAACGATCTCCAGACCAATACGGAAACGCGCGCCCGGGTAGAGACGATGAAGGATGATTTGCTCGCCAATCGCTCGGTCGGTCTATGGATCGACACGATGTGGCAGAAGGGGCGGGCGGCGATCATCGCCGCGGCGCGTAACCCCGATGCGGCGATGGCGGGCAAGATGGGCGAGGTGCTTCGCTCGATAGGGCAGAGCCTCGAGCGCGATCCCGGGATGCGCCGCTCGATCAACCAGTTCGCCAGGCGCGCGGTGGCGGGGATGGCGGCGAGCTATGGCGGGTCGATCGTCAAGCTCGTTAGCGAGACAGTGCGGGGGTGGGACGCGCGCACGGTCACCGACCGGCTCGAGGACGCCGTCGGGCGCGACCTGCAATATATCCGCATTAACGGAACGATTGTCGGGGGGCTGGTCGGGCTGGTGTTGCACTTGCTCGACCGGCTGTAGAGGCATCGTTCATTGCACCGCCATGATGGCGCCACTATTTACAGGCACTTGCAGCAGCTTATGAACCAGATGGCATCCCTTGAGCGCGACATCGCGCAGCCCGTGCCAGTGCTGCTGCGTTCGTCGCGGCGTGCCGACGACAAGGCGCTGCTTCGTGCCGCGGCGGACGTTGCTCGCGATCACAGCACCGCCAATCCGCGGATATACTGGGGCGACATGCTCGGCTCGGTGACACTCGGCTATGCCGCGCTGGCGGGGGCGATGACGCTGCACTTGACGCCGCTCGCGATTCTCGCGGGGATCGTGTCGATTCTCGCCCTTTACCGAGCGGGGAGCTTCATCCACGAGCTTACGCATCTTCGCCCGAACGCGGTGCCCGGCTTCCGTTTTGGCTGGAACGCGCTTGTCGGTGTGCCGCTGCTCGTGCCGAGTTTCCTCTATGAGGGGGTGCACACGCTCCACCACGCCAAGACGCGCTATGGCACGGTCGAGGATCCCGAATATCTCCCGCTGGCGTTGATGCGACCGTGGACGCTGCCGTTGTTCGTGGTCGCATCGATCCTCGCGCCGGTCGCGCTGATCTTTCGCTTTGCCGTGCTGACCCCGTTATCACTGTTGTCGAAGCGGTTGCGGACAGTCGTCGTCGAGCGATTTTCCGGGCTGCAGATCAACCCTGAGTTCCGCCGCCGCCCGGCCGAGGGCGACCTGGCGCGTCACTGGCGCTGGCAGGAGCGAGCGGCGAGCGTGTGGGCGATCAGCCTCATCGTGCTGGTTATCACCGGAATCATTCCGCTGCGGCTGTTCGCGATCTTCCTCGCCGTTGCGTCGGGAGTGATGCTGCTCAACCAGGTCCGCACGCTTGTTGCACATCTCTGGGAAAACGAGGGCGAAGCGATGAGCGTCACGGCCCAATATCTCGACAGCGTGAATGTGCCGCCGCCGGGGTCGCTGCCCGAGCTTTGGGCACCGGTGGGCCTTCGCTATCATGGCCTCCATCATCTCCTCCCAAGTGTTCCCTACCACGCGCTCGGCAAGGCCCATCGCCGGCTGTGCGAGGAGCTTGGCCAGGACAGCGTCTATCATGCCTCGAGCTATCGCGGGCTTCGCCCGCTGGTCGGCCGGCTTGCCGCGAGTTCGTGGCGGCGCGGTGCGGCGCGCTAGTTAGGTCTTTTTTTTGCTGGAGCGGACCCTGATCATTCCTCGCTGCGGATGAGGACGGTCTCGCCGATGAGCAAGAACAGCAAGACGGGCGCCCAGGCGGCGAGGAATGGCGGGTAGATGCCGACATTGCCCATCGACAGGCTGAAATTGTCGACTACGAAATAACTGAAGCCAAGCGCCATGCCGATGCTAGCGCGCATCAGCACCTGCCCCGAGCGGGCAAGACCGAAGGCGGCGACGGCGGCAAGGAGCGGCATCATCACGGTCGAAGCGGGCGCAGCGAGCTTGTGCCACAGTCCGGCGCGCGCCTCGTCGGTCTGCCGCCCTGCGGTCTCGAGCTCCGCGATAGAGATCTTGAGCTGCCAGAAATCTTGCGTGGTCGGATCGACCTTCGCGAGGGTGAAGCGCAGCGGGTCGATGCCTATCAGGCCGATCGCCCGGGCGGAGTGGCTGACCACACCCTGGACCGCGTCATAGCTGGTGAGCCCTTGCAGCAGCCAGCCCTGCGTCGCGCCGCCACCTGGTAGCTGGTCGGCTCGGGCGACGTCGATGACGCGCTGCAAAGTGCCGCGGTCGCGCTCGTAAATTGTGGCCCGCTCGAGATGGAGCTGGCGCCCGCTGCCCCCGACATGCCGTGCGCGGACGAGGTTCGTCCCGTCGAGGACCCACACATTCGACAGGATGTCGCTTTCGGCCGGTACGGCGTGATAGTCGGCGTCGCTCCACGCATTCACCGCGCGCGCGGAATGAACCACGACGGTCTCGTTGAAGGCGAAGGTGACCAGCCCGAGGATAGCGCTGGCGAGGATCAGCGGAGCGAGGATCTGGTGGGCGGAAATCCCCGCCGCCTTCATCGCGACGACTTCACTGTGCTGGTTCAATCCGGCAAAGGCGATGAGCGTGCCGAGCAAGGCCGAGAAGGGCAGGAAGCGCGAGATGAGCAGCGGTAGGCGAAGCACGACATAGTGCCCCAGCTGGGCCTGGCCATTGCCCGGTACAGCGAGGATCTTGCCGCTCTCGCCGAGCAGGTCGAGCGTCATCAGGATGAGCACCAGGCTCACCAGCACCGCCAGCGTGCGCGTGACGAACAGGCGCATTGTATAGCGCGCGATCGGACCAGACGGCATGAAGTCGAAATTGATCATTCGGCTAGCGCCTCGGTCTTGGCGAGGCCGCGATCGCGCCGCTTGATCAGCCGCTTCACCGACTTGCCGATCCTCGCGAAGAAGCGTTCGAGCGCGCCGATTGGCTGGCCGCCGGGGCGGTGGGCGACGACGTGGTACATCCAGCCGATCAGCGCCATCAGCAGCAGGAACGGCCCCCACAGCGCGAGCAGCGGGTCGAGCCGACCCTGCGCGCCCATTTGCTCACCGTATTGGTTGATCTTGTGATAAGTCACGACCATCACGATCGCAACGAAGATGCCAAGCGAGGAGGTGCTCCGCTTGGGCGGCACCGCGAGCGCGACCGCCAGTAGCGGCAGCATCAGCATCATCAGTGCTTCGACCAGCCGGTAATTGGTGTTGGCCTGCGCGCGGTTGCGGTCGTCGGCGGAGTGCCGCTGGGCATAGCCGCGCCGGAACACTTCGATCAGCGTGAGTTCGTCCTCATTTTGGCCGCGGCCGCGGAATTTCTCCATCGCGGGGAGGTTGATCGGCAGGTCGTAGCTGTCGAAGGCGAGGCTGCGCGGGGTCGCGAACTTGTCCATCTGCTGGATCAGCCGCCCCTTTTTGAGGCGGAAGAGGATGGTGTTGGGGTCGTCGGTAGAGAGGAAGCGTCCCTCCTCTGCGGTCGCGGAGACCATTGAGCCGGGCTTCTCGTCGACCTGCAGGAAAATGCCGCGCAGCCGGGTGCCGTTCTTCTCGCTGCTCTCGACGCGCATCGTCATGCGCTTGCCGAGATGGTTGAACTCGCCCACCTTGATCGCCGCGCCAAGCGCCCCCGAGGTCAGGTCGAAGCGCAGCCGTTCATAGCGATAGCGCGCCCACGGCTCGATATACCCGACGATGGCAAGGTTCAGCAGGGTCAACGCGATCGCGTAAAAATAGGGTACGCGCAGCATCCGCCCAAAGCTGACGCCGATGCCGCGAAGCGCATCCAGCTCGGATGAAGTTGCCAGCTTGCGGAACGCTAACAGTATGCCGAGGAGGAGCCCGATCGGGATGCCGAGCGCGAAATATTCGGGCAGCATGTTCGCCAGCATCTGGAACACGATCCGCACCGGGCCGCCGGCGTCGATGACAAAGCTGAACAATTTCAGCATTTTGTCGAGCACGAACAGCATCGACGCGAGGATCAGCGTGCCGATCAGCGGAACCGCGATGGTGCGGGCGAGGTAGCGGTCGATCATCGCCGGCAAGATTAGGTCGTCCTCACACCATGATTTGGCCGCAAAGCCGGGCCACACGAGTATCGAGTCAGTCTGTTCCCTCGTGGGGCCGGGCCAGATCAGTCCATAGCGAAGCCGTCCGGAAAATCATGCGGAAATTCGTCGTTGCCCTGCCGAACCTGCCGACCGCCTTCGCGGCATGCGTGGGTGATTGCGCGACGGCAGCGGGGGTCGAGGGCTGATGGGCCGCGCGCGGATCGCCCTCCTGTCGAACCCCAAGTCGACCGGCAATGTGGCGCAGCTGCCGCGCGTGCGCGCTTACTGTGCCGAACATCCCGACATCTTCCATTATGAGGTGGAGGCGGTCGGCCAGATCGGCGAGGCTCTACGCACCATCGCGCGGGTCAAGCCAGCGGTGCTCGTCATCAACGGTGGCGACGGAACCGTTCAGGCGGCGCTGACCGAGCTCTACAACGGCGGCCACTTCGGCGATTCCCCGCCGCCGGTCGCGGTGCTGCCCAACGGCAAGACTAACCTCATTGCGCTCGACCTAGGCGCGCATGGCGACGTGCTCGAATCGCTCGAGCAGCTCGTCAATCTCGCGCAGGGCGACCTCGCCTCTCATCTCGTCGCCCGCGAGTTGATCGCGCTTCGCCATGGGGTCAGCGGGGGCAAGCCGGTGATCGGAATGTTCCTCGGCGGCGCCGGGCTCGCCGACACGATGCTCTATTGCCGGCATAAAATTTACCCGCTTGGGCTGCCTAACGGGGTCAGCCACGTGTTGGCCGCTATGGCCCTGATGTTCCGCCATCTGTCGGGGCTGAAGATGAGTTTCCTTCCGCCCGCGCCGACCCCGCTCAAGGTCTTGGTGCGCCGTGATGGCAAGATTTCGGGCAAATTCGCGCTATTGCTGGTCACGACGCTCGAGAAATTGCTCCTGACCTCGGATATCGGCGGGGAGAAGAGTGGGCGGCTCAAGCTTATCGCGGTCGAGCAGCGACCGTTCTTGCTGCTGCGCGCGGTGACCGCTAGCCTGTTTGGCCAGCTCGGCCGCACCAAGATGGCCGGGGTTCACCTTGAGGGCGCCGATGAGATTTCGATCGAGGGCGAGGCGTCGGACGTGATTCTCGACGGCGAAACCTTCCGCGCGGAGATTGGCCAGCCGATTCGGCTGACCACCGCCGCGCCGCTGTCGTTCGTCCGCCTCGCCGCCTGAGCCAATGACGCTGGACGAGCTGGTCCGCGCCGAGCTGACGGTGCCGGTCGATCCGCGAGTGGCCGCGATGGCGGCGGCGATCGCGGCGAAGCATGGCGCGGCAAGCCGGGCGGTGCTATTCTACGGATCGTGCCTGCGCGAGGCCCAGCTCGACGGGCTGATGCTCGATTTCTATCTTGTCGTCTCGAATTATCGCGCCGCCTATCCGAAGCGCTGGCTGGCGACCGCAAACAAGCTCTTTCCGCCCAATGTCTTCCCGGCCGAGCATGACGGACTGGCGGCCAAATATGCGGTTTTGAGCGAGGTGGATTTTCACCGGTTGAATGGTCCCGAAACGCGCAACGGCTCGGTTTGGGCGCGCTTTGCCCAGCCGTCGCGGCTGGCGTGGGCGAGGGATGAGGCAGCGCGAAATAAGGCGGTCTCGGCGGTCGCGCGGGCGGCCCCGACGCTGCTCGGCGCGGCAATGCCCGTTGTTCGCCTCGGGGGCGACGAGCTCGACATCTGGCGGCAGGCGTTCGCGCTGACTTACTCGGCCGAGCTTCGCGCCGAGCGCAAGATGCGCAGTGCCTCGGTCGTCGATGCCGAACCCGAGCGCTATCGCGCTTTCACCGCCCCGGCGCTGGCGGCCGCGACGCCCACCCGCAGCGGCTGGGGCCGGCGGCGGATCGAGGGCAAGGCGCTGTCGGTCGTGCGCCTCGCCAAGGCGAGCGCGACCTATGCCGGCGGGGTCGAGTACATCGTGTGGAAGATCAACCGCCACGCGGGAACGAAGATCGAGCTCAAGCGGTGGCAGCGCGATCATCCGCTGCTCGCCGCGATCAGCCTGCTGCCGCGGCTCCTCCGCTCGGGTGCGATTCGCTGAAGCTGCGCGACAGTGCCGAGGCAACTGCGCTTGCCAGCCCGTTGACCGTGAATGGCTTGCGCAGCAATTCGTAACCGGCGAGATCGTCGCTCTCGCCCTCACCGACATAGCCGGTGACGAACAGAATCGCGATTTCATCGCGGCGTGCCTTGAGGATGCGAACGAGTTCCGGCCCGGTCATTTCGGGCATGATCACGTCGGAAATGACGAGGTCGAACATGGCTTCGTCGAACAGCTTGATTGCCTCGGCGCCGCTCGAGCAAGCGACCGGTTCGTAATCGAGGTCCTCGAGCGCGCCCATTGTCGCAGCACGCACGCGGGGATCGTCCTCGACCAGCAGGATGCGCGCGCCGGGGATGGTCGCCTCGACCTCGCCGCGCTGGACCATGGGGTGGAGCCGGATCGTCGCCGCGACTTCCGTCCGGGGCAAGTAGATTGACACGGTCGAGCCACGACCGAGCTCGCTTTCGATGCCGACCTCACCGCCCGACTGGTGGGCGAAACCGAAAATCTGGCTGAGCCCGAGCCCGGTGCCTTTGCCGACCGGCTTGGTCGTGAAGAACGGCTCGAACGCCCGCTCGATCGTCTCGGGGGACATGCCCGAACCGGTGTCAGTGACCGAAATGCGGACATAGTCGCCCGGCTGGATGTCGCCGACGGCGTTGGCGCCGAGCGTGACGTTGACGGTCTCGATGACCAGCGTGCCGACCCCGTCCATCGCGTCGCGCGCGTTGACGGCGAGGTTGACGATCGCGTTCTCGAGCTGGTGCGGATCGACGAACGTCGGCCAGGCACCGGTAGCAAGCTGGCTGCGAATGGTGATCCGCTCGCCGAGCGTGCGGTCGAGCAAGTCGGACATACCCTCGACCAGCGCCGAAGTGTCGATGCGCTCGGGCAGAAGCGGTTCGGAACGGGCGAAGGACAGCAGGCGACGGGTGAGGGCGGCGGCACGGACCGCGCCCTCCATCGCATTGTTGAGCTGGACCATGACCTCGCGGCGGGGGCCGTTGAGGCGGCGGCGGGCGAGGTCGATTCCGCCGACGACGACCGCCAGCATATTGTTGAAATCGTGCGCGATCCCGCCGGTGAGCTGGCCGACCGCTTCCATCTTCTGGACCTGGCGCAGCTGGGCCTCGGCCGACTGGCGCTCGATCGCCTCGGCCTTCAGGGCTTCGTTGGCGCGGCTGAGCTCGCGGGTGCGCTCGGCGACCGCCTGTTCGAGCACCGCTGAGCGTTCATATTCACTGTCGGCCTCGCGGCGCGAGGTGGCGTTCTGGCGAAGCGCCTGGATCGCGACCGCGCCGAGCACGATCCCGCCGATTCCGGCGAGCACTCCGAGCCAGCTCAGATAATCGGTCAGCCGGTCGGCGCGCGCTGAGAAGAACTGGGTCTGCGCGATATGCTGCTGGAGCGCCGCACGCTCGCTGTCGGCGATGTCCATCAGCTTGGCCGCGAGCGCCGGGCCGGTCGGGGACCGGGTCACGGCATAATAATAGAAATTGATCGCGGTTGTGCCATTCTTGCCCGATACCGAGCGCGCGGCGATATCGAACTCGGTGCCGCGTTTGGCGTAGAGCTTCTCGAGCTGGTCTACGCGGCGGCTTTGCGCGTCGTCGTGCGTGACCAGTCGTTCGAGCTGGGCGATCTGTTCCCCAGCGAGTCGCCACTGGCTGTAATAGATGTTGCCGCTAGTCCGCGCCTGCTCGTCGAGAACGAAGGTGCCGAGCGCGGACTGCGAACGGAGCAAAGTGGCGTCGACGTTGCGGGTTAGCAGATTGACGTCATAAGCGTGGCGCTCGGTCTCGAGCGCGGTGTCGCGCGCCTGGTTCGAGATCGCAACGAGAACCACCATGGTGATGAGGATCAGCGCGGCGACGAACGCCCCCGCGGCGGCCCATCCGCGGCCCCAGTCGAACCTGGTATCGTCCCCCGAATTCATAGCACCAGCCTACGCGGTTGGCGGCGGAAGCGAAAGAGTCAGCTTGTCGACGCCGGGATACAACCCGTCGCACGGCCGGCGGCGGCGAACATGGCGAGAATCTGCTCGACCTGCTCGACCGAATGCTCGGCGCATAGCGAACAGCGCAGCAGCGTCATGTTGGCCGGCGTCGCGGGCGGCCTGGCGAGATTGACGTAGAGGCCTTCGTTGAGCAGCGCCTCCCACATCGCCGCGCCGGTCTGAAGGTCGGGCATGATTACCGCGATGATCGCCGACTGGGACGTTTCGGTGCCGAGCGTGAAGCCCAAGTCCTTGAGCCCGCGGTGAAGCGTGCTGGAATTTTCGAGCAGATGCGCGCGCTTGTTGCCGCCATGCATCAGCTTGCGGATCGACACTGCAGCGGTGGCGACGACGCTCGGGGGAAGCGAGGCGGTAAAGACGTACGGGCGGCAGACGAGGCGAAGGATTTCGAACTTGGGGTGATTCGAGACGCAGAAGCCGCCGACCGTGCCGACCGACTTGGAAAAGGTGCCGATGACTAAATCAACCTGGTCGATCACGCCCTGCGCCTCGGCGACGCCGCGACCATGCTCGCCGATGAAGCCCATCGAATGCGCTTCGTCGACCAGCACCATGGCGCCGTGCGCCTTGGCGACCGCGATCATTTCCTTGAGCGGGGCGATGTCGCCGAGCATCGAATAGACGCCCTCGAGGATGACCAGCGACTTGGCGCCCGCGGGAAGGCGTTTCAGCCGCTTCTCGAGCGCCTCGATGTCATTGTGGCGGAACGTCACGATATTGGCGTTGCCGAGGGCACAGCCGTCGTAGATCGACGCGTGACTGTCGATGTCGAGGATGATGTAGTCATCCTTGCCGGCGATGGTCGAGATGATCCCGAGATTGGCCTGGTATCCGGTCGAGAAGACCATCGCATGGTCCATCGCGTAGAAGTCCTTGAGCGCCTCCTCGCATTCGCGATGCCCGGCATAGGTGCCGTTGAGGACGCGGCTGCCGGTCGTGCCCGAGCCATATTCGTCGAGCGCCTGCTTGCCTGCCTCGATCACGTCGGGGTCGAAGGTCATGCCCATGTAGTTGTAGGTGCCGAGCAGGATTGTGCGCTTGCCGTTGCAAATCGCGACGGTCGGGGTTTCGACCCGCTCCATGACGAGGTTGAACGGGTCGGTGATCCCGGTCGCGAGCAGCGCGCGGCGGATCTCGATGATCGGATCGAACTTGTCGAACAAGTCGCCCATTACGCGCCCGCCAACTCGGTGACCGCATCGGCAAGCTGGCCGACGGTCTCGATTTCGGCCTGCTGGTTCATCGTGATGAGAATGTCGAACTCGTCCTCGACGTTGGCGACGAAGTCGAGGACGGTGAGGCTGTCCCACTCGAGGTCCTGTGCGAAGCGCGTCGCTTCGGTGACCGCGATACCCTTTTTGTTGAAGGGTTCGATCAGACGCTGGACAGTGTCGAGAGTGGTGTCGCGGTCGGTCATCGGTTTGCCTTACGGTTGAACGGGCGCTTTCGCAACGAATTGGGGCACAACCGCGGCGGGATCACAGCCAGCCTTGGGCACGGTACCATGTCGCCGTGTCGGCCAGCCCCTCGACCGTGTCGACCCGCGGTTCCCACTCGTCGGGGGCGGGGTGGGCGGACGAGACGACCCAGTCGGGATGGCAGAAATAGGCGACGCGGTCGGGGGTGAGCTTGGCGTGCACGCCGCGCGCGAGGCGGTCGAGACGTGCGGCGAGGCGGAGGAGGGGTTGGGGTGTCGATACGGTGCGCACCTCCCGTCCGACGGCGACACCGAGCATACGGCCGAACTCGATGTGCGAATAGCCGTGGGGCTGGCCATCGTCGGGCTCGATGGTGAGGCTGGTTTCGCTCGCGGGGTCGGCGAGCACGATGAGCAGGCGGGCGAGGTCGTCGACGTGGATCAGCGACAGGCGGCCGGCCGGTGGCAGGAGCACGAAACCCTTGTTCGCCATGCGGAACAGGTCGAGCGTCTCGCGGTCGCCGGGGCCATAGACGGCGGGTGGACGGACGATCGCGAAGGGTAGGGCCGCGCCGGAGACGATCTCTTCAGACCGCGTCTTCGACGCGCCGTAGAGCGACAGCTGCGGCTTGCGCGCGGCGAGTGAGGAGACGTGGACGAAGCGGTGGACGGCGGCGCTGGCTGCGGCCTTAAGAATGGCTGCCGTCCCCGCGACATTGCCCTTCTCGAACCCGGCACGGTCGGGGGCGTTGAGCACACCCGCGACATGGATCACCGCCGAGCAGCCGCTCACCAGCCGGTCGAGTGCGGCATCGTCGGCGAGGTCGCCGGCGATCCATTCGACGTGCGCCGCAGGCGGTTGTTCCCGGCGGGTCAGCGCGCGGACCTCGTGCCCGGCCTCGACTAGGCGGCGCAACAGGTGGTCGCCGATGAACCCGGTCGCGCCTGTCAGCGCGATCGTCATGCGAGCGGCGACCAAGGGATTTCGGGTTCGGGCTCAGCCTCGGCGGCGGCAACCGCCGCGTCCCCGATGAGTTCGAACAAGGCCTCGATCAGTTTTTCCACGCCCTCGCCAGTGGCGGCGGAAATGACGTGCGGGGTCGAGCCCGATGCCTTGGCGAGTTTCTTGGCAATCTTGGCTAATTCTTTGGTCTCGACGAGGTCGGTGCGGCTAAGCGCGATGATCTCGGGCTTGTCCTCGAGCCCGGCGCCATAGGCATCGAGCTCACCGCGGACGATACGCCAGGCATCGACCGGATCTTCGCCCTCGGCGTCGACCAGGTGAAGCAAAGCGCGGCAACGCTCGACGTGACCGAGGAAACGGTCGCCGATCCCCGCGCCCTCAGCGGCACCCTCGATGAGACCGGGAATGTCGGCGAGGACGAATTCGCGCTGCTTGTGGCTGACAACGCCGAGCTGCGGCTTGAGGGTAGTGAACGGATAGTCGCCGACCTTGGCGACGGCGTTGGTGATGCGGTTGAGCAGGGTCGACTTGCCGGCGTTGGGCAGCCCGACAATGCCGACATCGGCCATCAGCTTGAGCCGCAGCCAGACATACATTTCCTCAGACGGCCAACCAGTGCCGTGCTGGCGCGGGGCGCGGTTGGTCGAGGTCTTGTAGCTGGCATTGCCGCGCCCGCCGTCGCCGCCGCGGATGAACACGACGCGCTGGCCGACCTCGGTCAGGTCGACCAGCAGCGAGCGCTCCTCGTCGTCGGCCAGCACCTGGGTGCCGACGGGGACCTTGATGACCAGGTCCTCGCCGCCCGCACCGGTGCGGTTCTGCCCGGCGCCGCCCTTGCCGCGGGGCGCGCGGAAATGCTGGGTGTAGCGGAAGTCGATGAGGGTATTGAGGCCCGCGACGGCCTCGAAGATGATGTCGGCGCCCTTGCCGCCATGGCCACCATTGGGGCCACCATATTCGGCGAACTTTTCGCGGCGGAAGCTGACCGCGCCGGGGCCACCGGCGCCCGAACGGACGAAGATCTTGGCCTGGTCGAGAAAATGCATCGGCGCGCCTTAGTCCAAGGACGGCGAGAACCCAAGTTCAGCCGATCAGCGCCGCGATCTGCATCACGGCAATGTCGCGGACGTCGGAAGGCTGGTCGCCGGTTGCAGCGGCGACTTCTTCGCCGACCAGGCTGTCTCCTATCGCGAGGAGGACGAGCCCAAGGATGACCTTGTCCATCGGCCGCGGATCGCCCGCGGCGCGGAAGTCGGCGAGAATCGCGGCGACGGTCTCGGTCACGGGTAAGAGCGCCTCGCGCTGGCGGGTGAGCGCGATCCAGCCGACCATCTCGCCGACCCGCTCGCGGCGGAAGGCGTCGAACATCGCGTCGACGACGTCGCGCGGTGTGGCCTCGCCGCGGCGGCGGCTGGCGATCGCGGCTGTGATCGAGTTCGAGACGCGGCGCGCGATCTCCTCCGCTAGCGCGCGGCGGAGGCCGGCAACCGAGCCGAAATGATGGAGCAAATTGGCGTGGGTCCGACCGATGCCCGCGGCGACCGCCTTGAGGGTCACGGCGGCGACACCATCCTCGATCAGCAGCGTGTGGGCGGCCTCGACGGCGGCGGCGCGGGCATCATCGGGGGACTGGCGGCGGCAGATCATATATGCGGTCTAGGCGGAAAGTCAGACTAAAGTCAGCCTGTCGCGTCACTGAGTTATTGACATTTATGTCAGCTAAAGCCATTCGGAGATTATGAGCGGTCATCCCCGAATTAACGGTTCGACACCGTCCGACCTTACCATCACCCCGCGCGACCGGCGCTTTGGACGGGACGAGGCGACTCCGCGCTGGTGGCACTCCGGCAATCCGTATGCGAGCGCGCTTTACAATGCCTTGTCGGCGACATTCCCGCTGGGCGAGGCCTATTTCGTCGAGAGTGTGCGCAAGTTTCGTGACGGCGCGCCCGAGCCGCTGGCGACAGAAATTCGCGCGTTCACGACGCAGGAAGTGATCCACAGCCGTGAGCATCTCGCGTTCAATCGCCGCGCCGCCGATACCGGTTATGACCTGAAACCGCTCGAGATCAGGGTCGCCGATCGGCTTGCGCTCACCCGCCAGCGCCCGCCGATCGTCAGCCTGGCGGCGACGATGGCGCTTGAGCATTTCACCGCCATCTTGGCGCACGAACTGCTCGCCGATCCGCGCCACCTCGCCGGAGCCGACCAGGCGACCGCCGACCTGTGGCGCTGGCACGCGACCGAGGAGATCGAGCATAAGGGGGTCGCCTATGACACCTGGCTCCACGCGACCAAGGCGTGGCCGCGCGCCAAGCGCTGGAAGGTCAAGGCCAAGGTCATGCTGCTCGTTACGCGCAACTTCATCGTCGACCGGACAGCGGGCTCGCTTGAGTTGCTTCGGCAGGACGGGATCACCGGCCCGAAGGCGTGGGCCAACCTCATCTGGTACATGTGGATTCGGCCCGGGATGATGCGCAAGATCTTCTCAGCTTGGGCCAAGTTCTTCTTGCCCGCCTTCCATCCGTGGAACGAGGACGATCGCGCGCTGATCGCAGCGTATGAGGCACAGCCCGCTTTGTCGGGGTAGCAGTCAGGCGGGCGGTGCCACCCGCGCGTCAGGCCGCGAGCGGCATTTTCCTCGCGCCAAAGTCAGGGTGACGCGCATCAGCCAGGCATCGGCCTGCGACCCTTGCGCACAATTATAGCGTGATGCGCTGAGACCAGTCGCCGCGAAGCCGAGCTTCTCGAGCAGGCGGCCAGAGGCCGGATGATCGACGAAGTGCGAGGCTTCGATCTGCACCAGGCCAATCGTTCTGGCAACGTTGAGCACGGCGCGCGCCGCCTCGGTGCCATAGCCGCGAGCACGCCGCGCCTCTTCGATCCAGCAGCCGAATTCGATTCGCCCCGACGCACGCCGCTTCAGTTCAATCGTGCCGATGACCATCGACGCGCCGGCGGTGCGCAACGTCACGAGGAATTGCGGCAGGGTGGCGTCGCGCGGCTCGGCGAGGAAGGCTTCGGCGTCGGCGAGCGCATCGGCGGCGGCATTGGCGCTGCGCGCGTCGCCGCGAAGTGCGCGGGCGAGCGCGGGCGCATCCTCGGCCCAGCCCGGCCGCAGCAACAGATTTTCGGTCCTGGCGAACATGATCTTCTCCCCGTCCTCGGCCAGCCCCCTAGGCTTGCCGCGTTACAGTTTCGGGAGAAGAAAAAAGGGAGAGGAGGGGGTGCCCTCTTCTCCCTTTCGATATCCGTTTGACCGGTCATCGTCTGGGCCACCCCCTCGTGGGAGCAGCCTGTTGGTGACCAGTCCCTATTCGGCCGCTTGCGCTGCTGCCGGCATATTAACCGCGTCTACGCACGCGAATTTGCGGCCTTGGCGACCGCTTTTGAACGATACGCGGCCGTCGGTAAGCGCGAACAGCGTATGGTCCTTGCCAATGCCGACACCGGCGCCCGGATAGACGCGCGTGCCGCGCTGGCGGACGATGATGTTGCCGGCGCGAACGGCTTCGCTGCCGAATTTCTTGACTCCGAGACGCTTCGATTCGGAGTCGCGACCGTTGCGGCTCGAGCCGCCTGCTTTCTTATGTGCCATGCTGGATTACTTCGCTTTCGGGGTCTTCTTGGCCGCAGCCTTAGCAGGGACGGCATCTTTTGTCGAGGTTTTGGCGACCTTGGGCGCGGCGGCCTTGGCCGGCTTATTGGCGGGCTTGGCGGCCTTGACTGGCTTTGCTTCGGCGACGGGTGCCGGAACAGCCTCGGCCTTTGAGGCCTTGGCGGGCTTCGCTTCCGCGCCCGGAGCAGGAGCGGATTCGACGACAACCTTCTTGGTCGGGGCCTTCTTCTCGGCCTTGATATCGCCGATCGAGACGATGCGAAGGATCGTGTGCTGCTGCCGATGGCCGGCCTTGCGCCGATAATTGTGGCGGCGGCGCTTCTTGAAGACGGTGACCTTGTCGGCCTTCGCCTGGGCGATGATCTCGGCGCCGACGGTCAGCCCCTCGAGCGACTTGAGTTCGGAGCCCTCACCAGCGAGCAGAATGTCGGTCAGCGAGATCTGGTCGCCAGCATTGCCGGCGAGCTTCTCGACGACGATCTTGTCTCCCGGGGCAACGCGATATTGCTTGCCGCCCGTGCGCAGGACTGCGAACATTGGGTCCTTCTTTCTTCAACGAAACTGGGCCGCGGCGGGAGGCCCGCGCGGGAAAGCGTGCCGACTAGGCAAGGTGCCATTGACTGTCAACCGCAGGCGGGCGCGGGCAATGCGTATTGCATTGCGGCAACTGTCGCAATCCATCACGCGCGCTGACTGCAACGGCGCTTGTCATCGAACTGCCATTGAGGCTTTCATGGAATCCAATAGCCATAAATGCTTGGCGAGCCTTGGGGAAATTTCGAAGACCAGTCAGACCGTCCGCGTGATGCTGCTCGCCAACCTGTCGAGCATTGCGGTCGTGTCCCCCGCAGCAGCGCAGACCCGGTCGGCTCCAGCGACTGCATCGGCGGAACCAGCTGACCCCCCGCCATCATCGTAACCGGCACGCGCCGGACCGATCGCACCGTCGCCGACTCCCCCGTCCCGATCGACGTCATCGGCAGCAAGGCGATCACCAACACCGGCGCGACCGAGACCAATAAGATCCTCAACCAGCTGGTCCCGTTGTTCAACTTCCCGCAGCCGGCGATCGCTGACGGCTCCGACGCGCTTCGCCCGGCGACGCTGCGCGGGCTCAGCCCCGACCGGACGCTGGTGCTGATCAACGGCAAGCGCGCCGCCACGTGTCGGCGCTGCTCAACGTCAACGGCACCGTCGGGCGCGGCAGCGCGGCGGTCGACCTTAACCTTGTCCCGGGCCTCGCGATCAGTCGAATCGAAGTGCTGCGCGACGGTGCGTCGTCGCAATATGGCTCCGACGCGATTGCCGGGGTGATCAACAGCCAGCTCAAGAAGGCAAACCATGGCGGGCGCGCGAGTGTGACCTATGGCAAATATGTCTCGACGCTCCACGGCGTGGCCAATGTCACGGGGCTGCAGCTCGATTTGGCTGGACAGCCGCAGCTCAATCCCGCCGACACCCGGTACCTCCTCGCCAACACGAACGGCGAGCGCGAGGTGCGCGACGGCGCGCAGCTAACGACCGGGGTCAATGTCGGTCTGCCGCTCGGGCAGCGCGGCTACTTCAACCTGACCGCCGAGTATCGCGACCGCAAGGCGACCAATCGCCAGGCATTCGACCTTCGGCCCAACTATGTGCGCCCGTCATCGACGACGTTCGATCTGCGCGAGGCGACCTTCAACCGGCTGAACTTCCGCTTCGGCGACCCTGCGACGAAAGACTATAATTTCTTCGTCAATACCGGCATTGAGTTCGACAGCGGGTGGGAAGTTTACGGGGTCAAATCCTACGGGCGCCGCAATTCGGAAAGCGCAGCCAACTATCGCTAGGAAGGCGGTTCGGCCAATCGCGACTTTTCGGCTATCGCGCCGAATACCGCACCGACTAATGCCAATTTCGTGCCGCTCACGCCCGATGGTTTCCTCCCGCTGATCGACACGAAGCTCAGGGATTACGCAGGCACGATCGGCATTCGCGGCACACTCGGCGGGTGGAAGACCGACCTGTCGATCGGGCGCGGACACGACAGCTTCCACTATCAGATCAACGATAGCCTCAATACCTCGTTCGGCACCGCCAGCCAGCATTCGTTCGACGCCGGCGGGCTGCGCTATGGCCAGACGGTCGCCAACCTCGACTTGACGCATGAATATGCGGTTGGCTTCGCCAAGCCGTTGTCGGTCGCCGTCGGCGCCGAATATCGCGGCGAGGACTTCAAGATCCGTCCGGGCGAGTTCCAGTCCTATGCAATCGGTCCGTTGTTCCGGCCCGCAGTCATGACCACGGCAGCCAACTGCACGACGCAGCAAGGGGTCTATAATGCGACGACCGGAAGGTGCAGCTTTCCCGGGCGCGCCGCTGGTGCCGGAGCGCAGGGCTTCCCGGGCATCCCCGCGAACGGCGCGACCGACGTCAATCGCCACAGCTATGCCGGTTATGTCGAGTTCGACGCCGATCCTGTCGAGGGGCTGACGACGACGCTTGCCGGCCGCTACGAGCATTTCTCGGACTTCGGATCGACCGTGAACGGCAAGTTCGCCGCGCGGTGTGAACTGATGAAAGGTTATGCTATTCGCGGTTCGATTTCAAACGGCTTCCGCGCGCCTTCGCTCCAACAGCAATTCTTCACGACGACATCGACCAATTTCATCAACGGCGTGCCGGTCGACATCGCCACGCTGGCGGTGAGTTCGCCAGCGGCGCGGGCGCTTGGCGCGCGTGACCTCAAGCCCGAGAGATCGCTCAACGTGAGCTTCGGCGCGACCGAAAACCCGTTCCGCGGGCTGACCCTGACCGCCGACGCCTACAGCATCAAGATCAAGGACCGCATCGTCCTGACCGAGACGCTCGGCAATGGCGGCACTGGCAACACCTCGGCGGTGCAGGCGCAGGTCACGACCTTGCTCGCCAGCCTTGGTTTCCCGCAGGTCGCGGCGGCACGCTTCTTCATCAACGGACTCGACACGACGACCCGCGGTGTCGACCTGGTCGGAAGCTACCGCTGGCGTGGCGGCGGGCTCGGCACCTGGACGCTGACCGCCGCCTACAATTACA
>JANMWM010000206.1:0-2798 GCA_031394005.1 Sphingomonas sp. | reverse complement strand
GCCGATTTCCGGGTCGAACGCTCCACACTGGACTAGTGTTGTTTTTACTGGAGCTGTGCCGGCCTGCACCCCCACCCAGCCAACACCAAAGATAAACTTAGTGGGTTGGCCGGTTGGGGTGCGGGCCGGCACAGCGCTATCACTGAAAGAAACATCTGCCCCATCCCGGCACAGTCGGTGGATTAACCGTCTTTTCGTGCGAACATCTCTTTTCAAGTGCTTTAAGCGGTCGCATAAAGAGTTTCGTAACCACATTCGAAAGGCCACCGCGGGTGAGCGCACCATTCCGCTTTCCCAAATTCTTCGTCACCAGCCCTTCGCCGTGCCCATATCTCCCGGGTAAAGTCGAGCGGAAGGTGTTCACGGAGCTTAACGGTCGCCAGTCGAGCGAACTTAACGAAGCGCTCGGCCGGATCGGGTTCCGCCGCAGCCAGTCGGTCGCCTATCGTCCCAGCTGCATCGACTGCACCGCTTGCGTCTCGGTCCGCGTCGCGGCGAACGAATTCGGGCCTAGCGCAACCCAACGCAAAATCCTCCGCCGCAACGCCGACCTCGAGGTCACCGCGTGCAAGCCGTGGACCACTGCGGAGCAATATGAATTGCTCGGCCGCTACCTCGCCGCGCGCCACCCTGGCGGGGGCATGGCCGAGATGGACGAGAGCGACTTCGCCGACATGGTCGAACAGACCCCGGTGAGGACTTGCATCGTCGAATATCGCGAGCCGTCGATCGACGGACGTCTGGGCAAGCTCGTTGGCGCGTGCCTTTCCGACCAGCAGTCGGACGGGCTGTCGATGGTCTATTCATTCTACGACGTCGGGCCGGGCGCGCGGAAAGGCTTGGGCACGTTCATCATCCTCGACCACATTATCCGCGCCGCGCGCGCGAATCTGCCCTATGTCTACCTCGGCTATTGGGTCGAGGGCTCGAGGCGGATGGCCTACAAGGCGAGCTTCCGCCCGCTCGAGCGCCTAGGCCGCGACGGCTGGCGGCGGATGGAGGAGGTCGCGGGTGAGCCGCTTGCCGAACGCGTCGAGCTTCCCGCGCACCTCGAACGCAAGCGGATTCTGGTCGAGGCGTGACGCCACGACAGCTTGCAACCGACTAGCTATATCTATTTCCGTTAAACTAGTTTAACTCCACGGCATCGTAAGCCCTGTCTGGGCGCGCTTGCGACGGACAGTGCGCTCTGCTTCCGCCCTAGAGGCCGCTTATGAAACAGAATCTTGATCCCGAGCTGGGTCAGACGCTCGCCATGGCGATCCTCGACACAATTCCCGATCCGTTCGCCGTGCTCGACGCTGAGTTTCGCGTGTTGGCCGCGACGCGGTCCTTCTATGCGGTGTTCGAAGAGACGCCCGAGACGGTTCATGGACACAGCCTGTTCGATCTGGGCAAGGCGCAATGGGACAAGGCCGAGCTGCGCCGCCTGTTGACCGCGATCATTCCCGAGAAATCCTCGATTGAGGGCTATGAAGTCGAAATCGAGGCGCCCGGGCACGGGCGGCGGATCATGTCGCTCAGTGCGCGTGTCGTGCACTATGAAGACGGCCGCGAGACGACGATCCTGCTGTCGTTCACGGACATCAGCGAGCGCCGTCGGATAACGCGCGAGAAGCAGGCGCTACAGTTACGCACCGACGAACTGCTCGATCAGCACAAGCTATTGCTCGCTGAAATGCAGCACCGCGTCGCCAACAGTCTGCAAATCATCGCCAGCATCCTTCTGTTGAAGGCGAAATCGGTGGGTTCGGACGAAACTCGTCATTAACTTCACGACGCGCACAGCCGCGTACTATCCGTCGCCGAAGTGCAGCGGCACCTCTATCCCGCCGACGGAATCGAGCAGATCGACATTAAGGCTTATCTTGCCAAACTGACCGCCGGAATCGCCGGATCAATAGTCGGCGAGCAGAAGATCAAGCTGGAGGTTGTCGCCAACGACGGGAGCAGGCTCGAATCGAGCAGCGCGGTTAGCGTCGGGCTGATCGTGACCGAGTTGTTGATCAACGCGATCAAATATGCCTTCCCGGTGCGCAAGGCCGATGCGCTGGTACGGATCAGCTTCGAGGAGCATCTGGGCGACTGGAAGTTGAGCATAACCGACAATGGTATCGGCCTTGGCAAGGGCCCCAGGCCGCCCGAAACCGGCGGGCTTGGCACTGCGATTGTCGCAGCGCTCGTCAAGCAGCTCGATGCGCAACTGACCGAAGAGTCGACCGCCGACGGCCTGACCATCAGCATCGAGCACGCGACCTTCGTGTCCGCCCTGCCGAAAGCCGCCTGAGCGGCCGAGTCAGTAATCGATCAGGCGACCGCCGCTTCGGGCAAGTCAACCGCGTCGGCGTCGCGCAGGACATAGCCGCGGCCCCACACGGTCTCGATATAATTGTCGCCACCACATGCCAAGCTGAGCTTCTTGCGCAGCTTGCAGATGAACACGTCGATGATCTTGAGCTCGGGCTCATCCATCCCGCCGTAGAGGTGGTTGAGGAACATTTCCTTGGTCAGCGTGGTGCCCTTGCGCAGTGACAGCAGCTCCAACATCGCATATTCCTTGCCGGTCAGATGAACGCGGCTTCCATCGACTTCGACGGTCTTGGCGTCGAGATTGACCGCCAGCTTGCCGGTACGGATGACCGACTGGCTGTGACCCTTCGAGCGGCGGACAATGGCGTGGATGCGTGCGACCAGTTCGTCGCGGTGGAATGGCTTGGTGACATAGTCGTCGGCGCCGAATCCCAGTGCGCGGACCTTCGAGTCCATCTCGTTCAAACCGGACAGGATCAGTACCGGGG
>JANMWM010000187.1:0-1926 GCA_031394005.1 Sphingomonas sp. | reverse complement strand
TCCGCAAAGCCGACAAGGCCGAGGTGGTCGCGTTGACGAGTTCGGTAGGGGCTACGCCACGCGCCTACTGGGGCGCTTACGGCTCGTCGAAGGCAGCGCTCGAGGCGCTGCTCGGGGCCTATGCCGACGAGACCGCGCACGCCGGCCGGATCCGCGTGCACATCGTCGATCCCGGGGCGACGCGAACCCGAATGCGGCAGCTCGCCTTTCCCGGCGAGGAACCCGACAGCGTAAAGCCTTCCGAGGTCGTCGCGGCGGCGATCGTCGATCGGCTGCTCGGCGACGCTCCGACCGGCGGGCGAATGCGCGTCGAGGCCTAAGCCTTCATCATCGTCACCTGCGCGACGTCGATCCCGCGGCCGCGAAACCCGCCTTCGCAGTACATCAGGTAATAGCGCCACAGGCGGTGGAAGCGGTCGTCGAAGCCGGGCAGGCGACCTTCGGCGATGGCGCGGTCGTAGCGTTGGCGCCACAGGCGAAGCGTCTCGGCATAGTCGAGGCCGAAGTCATCGCGGTCGTCCCATGACAGACCGCGCTCGGCGGCAAGGTCGACGAAGCGGGGCTCGTCGAGCAGCATTCCGCCGGGGAAGATGTAGGCCTGGATGAAGTCGGCGCTGGCGGCGTAGCGGTCGAATAGGCGGTGATCGATGCTGATGAACTGAAGCGCCGCGCGGCCGCCGGGGCGCAGGCTGCGAGCGACCGTATCGAGATAGGCTGGCCACCAGCGCGCGCCGACCGCCTCGACCATCTCGACCGAAGCGACCACGTCATATTGGCCGGTGACGGCGCGATAGTCCTGAAGACGAATGTCGATGCGGTCGCCGAGGCCAGCTTCGGCGATGCGCTGGTCGGCCCAGGCTTTCTGCTCGGTTGAAAGGGTCAGGCCGGTGACCTGCGCGCCGCGCTTCGCCGCCTCGATCGCGAGGCTGCCCCAGCCGCAGCCGATCTCGAGCAGGCGGTCGCCGGGTTTGAGGTCGAGCCGATCGAGCAAGACGTCGATCTTGCGTGCTTGCGCGGCCTCGAGCGAATCGCCGCGCGCGAAACGGGCGGCGCTGTAGGTCATGCTCTCGTCGAGCCAAGCGGCGTAGAAGTCGTTGCCGAGGTCGTAGTGAGCGGCGATGTTGTCGCGCGCCTTGCCCGGGGCGTTGTCGCGCAGGCGGTGGACGAGGGCATTGACCCAGCGCGCCGGCCCTTTGGCGCGGGCCGCGTCGCCCAGCGTCAGCGCGTTGGCCATGAACAGCTCGGCGAGCTTAACTGGGTCGGGCGAGGACCACTCGCCACGCTCCCATGCCTTGTACCAGCCGACTGACCCCGAGGTCGCGACGCGGACCAGCGCCATCCAGCTGTGGAGGTTGACGACGGCGACCGGGCCGGGCGCGTGAAAGCCAACGCGGCGCGGGGCACCGTCGGGGATGGTCCCGTCGATCCCGCCGATGCAGATTCGCTCGTGAAGCTGGTTGACCAGCCGCGCGAACAGCGGCGCGACGGCGCGCGCGACGAGACCCCCGCCGGTGGCGAAGCGCTTGTCGGCGCTCAGGAGATGCTGTCCGCGCGTGGCCATTATCCGGGTTGTGCTAGCCGTTGCGCGGCTCGGCAAGCGCCAACAGGGCTCGTTCCCGCGCTTCCTTGTGGCCGATGAGCGGTTGCGGGTAACCAGCCGGGCGGAAGACGGGGTCATGGATGTCGGCGTCGGTAAGGTCGGCAAGTTCCGGTACCCACTGGCGTATGTAGCCGCCGGCGTCGAACTTGGCCGACTGCGACAGCGGCGCCATGATCCGCGCGAATGGCGACGAGTCGCTCCCCGTTCCCGCGATCCACTGCCAGTTGAGGCTGTTGTTGCCGAGATCGGCGTCGACCAGCGTATCCCAATACCACGCCGCGCCGCGCCGCCAGTCGATGAGCAGGTGCTTCACGCAGAAGGAGGCG
>JANMWM010000181.1:0-1501 GCA_031394005.1 Sphingomonas sp. | reverse complement strand
GGTCAGCGCGAAGTTGGCCGGGCTCATCGCCTCGACGAAGCTCTTCGTCGCGAACCGCAGCCGGTGCCGCGCCGCCTCGTCGAGCCCCTCGATCTTGTCGACCGATCCGAGTAGCTGGTCCGAAATCGCCAGATACGACTGGCGAATTGTGTCGAACAGCGGATTGTCACGCCACTCCGCCGCCCCAAACCACCGGTCCTTCGCCTCACCCGCCTTGGCGAACCCGGTCAGCATCTGGCCCCACGCCTCGAGCCCCTTCGACCAGGTCTCGGCCCCGGCCGCGAGCCACGGCATCGGGTCGGGCAGGCTTGCTTGTGGTGCCGGGACATCCTTGCTCAACCCGTCCGCCCAGGCGTCCATCAGCATCTGCTGCGCGCGGCCCATCACCAGCGTCCAGTGCTGCCAGTCCTCGAGCCCCGGGATCGTCCCCGGCGAGGGGCCCTCCGCTGTCGTCGTCGAATCGGCTTGATCGGTCATCAGCGCACCTCTTGGTCGAACTCTACCACGGAACGCGCTAGGGAGGAGCATGTCTCCCGCGCTGCCCACCCCGTCGCTTCCCGACGCGTTCTACCTTCTCGACTATTTCGGGCTCGCGGTGTTCGCCATCTCGGGTGCGCTGCTTGCCGCCGAGCGGTGCCAGACGCTGGTCACCTTTCTGTTCTTCGCGGTCGTGACGGAGGTTGGTGGAGGCATAATGAGGGGCCTGCTGATCGGCGCGCCGGTATTCTGGGTGCACAAGAATTTGACCCTTGCGATTTGCCTCGCCGCCGGGCTCGCGGTGTGGCTGACCGCGCGCCACCGCTGGAACGAGCGCGGTCTACTATGGTTCGACGTGCTCGGGCTCGCCGCTTACTCGGCCTATGGCGCATCGAAGGCGCTGGCCTATGGCGTCGCTCCCATACCCGCCTTCGTTATGGGCGTGTTGACCGCCTGCGCCGGCGGAATCATCCGCGACGTGCTTGCGGGCGAACCGTCGATCCTGATGCGTCCCGAGATATACGTCACCGCTGCCGCGCTTTCATCGGCGCTGTTCGTCACGTTGACCGTCGCCGGCCTCGCCGCCCTCCCCGCTGCGGCGATTGCCTTCGTCGCCGCCTTCGTGCTGCGCGGCATGGCCATCGCGAAGGGGCTCAAGCTTCCTAGCTACGTGGGGCGCTAGCCCTCTTTCGCAGCGCAGCAAAATCGGTCAACAGGATCCCATGGACGAAGAATTCTACCGCATCCGCCGCCTGCCCCCCTACGTGTTCGCCGAAGTGAACGCGCTGAAGGCGGCGGCACGCGCACGCGGCGAGGACATCATCGACCTTGGAATGGGCAACCCCGACGGAGCTCCGCCGAAACACGTTATCGACAAGCTGTGCGAGGTCGCATCGAAGCCGACTGCGCACCGCTACTCCGCCTCAAAAGGGATCCCGGGGCTGCGCAAGGCCCAGGCCGCTTATTACAAGCGCCGCTGGGACGTCGATCTCGATCCCGACAGCGAAGTCATCGTCACTTTGGG
>JANMWM010000144.1:0-5557 GCA_031394005.1 Sphingomonas sp. | reverse complement strand
GGTTCGAGGGCTGGAACCGGCCGGGCGTGATGGGCGCGCAGGGTTTCGCGATGCTCCTTGCCCGCTACGACGCCCTGGCCAGCCGCCGGATCCTCGTCGTCGGCGGTGGAGAACTCGGGCGCTCGACGGCCCGCCTCGCACTCGATCGCGGGCTCGAGGTTGCGGGGATCGTCGGCCTCGGCGAGATCGAGCCGGTCGGCGATGTCGCGCTTTTTTCGCACCACAGCATTGCGTCGGCTGAGGGCGGAATCGATGGAGTCGAGCGGGCCGTGCTGGCCTCGATCTCCGGCAACGGACGCACAACCGTCGACTGCGACACGATCATCCTCGCCATCACCGCCGCACCCGCGACCGAGTTGCTCGACGCAGCGGGCGTCGGTCCGGGTGGCACGATCGAGCTGATCGGCGACTGCGCCAACGTCCCGCGTCCCGACCCGGCACTGCTCGCCTCCTGGTCGACCGCGCTCGGCCGCTACGCCACCTCGAATACGATTGTCTGCCAGTGCGAGGAAGTGACCCGCGCGGACCTGATCGGCGTCCAGCCGCCCAACTATCTCGACCGCCCCGCCGCCATGGCCGCCCGCTCGCTCGCATCGCTCCTCAACGACGGCCCGGCCCACCCCGACCAGATCAAGCGGCTGACCCGTGCCGGCATGGGCGCATGCCAAGGCCGCCGCTGCCGAGATCAAGTCACCTGCCTTCTCGCCGCCGAACAAGGCACTACCCCCGACCGCGTCCCCGTCGCCAGCTTCCGCGCGCCCGTTCGACCTGTCCCGCTCGGCATCCTCGCCGACTGGAACGAGCGCCCCGAGATGGCCGCCGGCTGGGACGTCTGGTTCGGTATCCCGACCCAATGGCTGCCCTACGCAGTCATCGGCACGCCCGAGGAAGCGGAGCTGGTCGCAAACGGTGGGAACATGCATGTCTGACCCCGCACTCCCCAAGGGCGCGTCGGTCGTCGTCATCGGAGCGGGCGTGACCGGGCTCAGCGCCGCTTGGTGGCTGGCACGCGACGGCTATGACGTGGTCGTGCTCGACAAGTTCATCGTCGGCTGGGAGGCGTCGGGCCGCAACGGCGGTGGCTGCTCGCACTATCAAAGCCCGTTATTTGTCGAGGAACAGCGGCTGTGGCCGCAGATGGACGAACTGCTCGGCTATCCGACCGAACATCGCCCCGAGCGGATCATCCTTCAGCGCGACCAGCACTTGCTCGATCATTATCGCGCGGTTGGCCGGATGTGCACCGCGATCGGCTATCGCGTCGACGATCTCGATTCGCAGCAGGCACAGGAGCTGGTCCCACTGACCGACGGGTCCTGCCTTGGCGGGATCCATCTGCGCTTCGGCGGCCATGCCAATCCGCAGCGTACGGTGCAGGCCTATGCCTGGGCGCTACAGGATCTGGGCGGCAAAATTTTCCAATATTGCCCGGGGCTGTCGATCGAGGTCTCGGGCGGGAAAGCGGTCGCGGTCGACACCCCGCGCGGGCGGATCGAATGCGATGCACTGGTCGTCGCCGCCGGGCCGCAAACGGGGATGCTGCTCGAGCCCCTGGGGGTGAACTTCCCGATCACGTCGGCCCGCGCGGAAATGATCGTCACCGAACCGGCGCCACTCATGGCGATCGGCGGAGTCGACGGCAACGGTCTCTATGGACGCCAGACAATGCGCGGCAACCTCGCCTTTGGCGGCGGCCCGCACGAGTGGATCGACATGGAGCCGAGCGGCCCCGCCGCGCGTCCGGTCTCACCACTCGCCCGCAACCTCGCCCGCCGCGTCGCCGAGATGTTTCCCAAGGCGGCGCACCTCAACGTCATCCGCAGCTGGGCCGGGGTGATCGAGAATACGCCCGACGGCCGCCCGATCATCGACCGGCTGAACCACCCCGCCAACGTCACCGTTGCGACCTTGTCGGGGGTTGGGTTCGGCCTGTCGCCGGCGACCGGTCACGCCATCCGTGACCTCGTCGTCGATGGTACGTGCTCTTTTGCGGAAATCTCGAAGCTCGGCCTCGCCCGGTTCGCCGCTCTCGAGATTGACTGGCGCGAGCGGCGCGGGTGGGCGGCGTGACCCATTACTCCGCGCTCGCGCTGATCAAGGCGGCCTTCACCGGCCAGAAGAAATGGGACCGGGCATGGCGCGATCCCGAGCCCCGGAAGCACTATGACATCATCGTCATCGGCGGCGGCGGGCACGGCCTTGCGACCGCCTACTATCTCGCGAAGAAGCACGGCCTCCGCAATGTTGCGGTGCTCGAAAAGGGCTGGATCGGCGGTGGCAACACCGGTCGCAACACGACCATCGTCCGCTCCAACTATCGCCAGCCCGAACTCCACAAGCTGTTCGAACTCGGCCTCAAGATGTGGGAGACGATGAGCGACGAGCTCAACTACAACGTCATGTTCAGCCCGCGCGGAGCGCTCGTCTTGGGTCATAGCGACAGCGATATGGTCCAACTTGCCCAACGCGGCGATGCCCTTCGTTGTGCCGGGATCGACGCTGAACTGATGACCCGCGACGAGGTCGCGAAGTTCGTTCCCAGCCTCGACCTGTCGCGCAGCGCGCGCTTCCCGATCGAGGGCGGGATGATCCAGCGCCGCGCCGGCACCGCTCGTCACGACGCGGTTGCCTGGGGCTATGCCCGCGCCGCCGATGCGCTCGGCGTCGACGTCATCCAGAATTGCGAGGTCACCGGGCTTACCATCGCCGGCGGCCGCGTAACCGGCGTCGAAACCTCGCGCGGGGCGATCGGCGCGGGCCGCGTCGGAATCTGTGTTGCCGGCAACAGCGGACCGCTCGCGGCGATGGCCGGCATCAAGCTGCCGATCGAGGCGCAGACGTTGCAGGCGTTCGTCACCGAAGCCGTCAAGCCGATGATCGACACGGTCCTCCAGTCACAATCAGTGCATTGCTACATCAGCCAGTCGGACAAGGGTGGCATAGTCCTCGGCGGCGATCCCGACCGCTTCCCAAGCTATGCCCAACGCGGTTTCACGCCTCCGGTCGAGCGCGCGGCGGCGGAGGCAATCGCACTGGTCCCAGCGCTGGCGCGACTGCGCATGGTGCGCTGTTGGGCGGGCGTGACCGACATGAGCTTCGACGGGTCGCCGATCATCTCGGCCCTGCCGGTCGACGGTCTCTATCTCGATGGCGGCTGGTGCTACGGCGGGTTCAAGGCGACCCCGGGGTCGGGTTTTGTCTATGCCCAATTGCTCGCTACCGGTGCCTCCCACCCGCTCGCCGCGCCGTTCGGATTCGACCGGTTCCGCGAAGGCGCGACGATCGACGAGGCCGGGGTCGGACCGGGACCGCACCTGCGATGATGCTCGTCGACTGCCCCCACTGCGGCCATCGCGCGCAAGCAGAGTTCACCTATGAACGCACACTCGATTCGATCGTGACGGTCGAGATGGCGGCCGACGAGGCGATGCGGCGGCTCTATGAGCGCGAAAATCCCCGCGGGCTCGACGACGAGTTGTGGCGGCATTCGTTCGGCTGCCGCCAATGGCTGGTGCTGCGCCGCCATCGCACAACCCACGCGATCGAGGCGATCGCAGTGTTTAACCCGGCGGTGCACTTGTGAGCGGGCCTTCGCGGATCGGCGGCAACGAGGGCGCGAGCCTGCGCTTCACCTTCGACGGGGTAGAATATCGCGCACGGCCAGGCGACACGCTCGCCGCTGCGCTTCTCGCCAACGGCATCGGCCGGGTCGCCCGGAGTTTCAAATATCATCGCCCGCGCGGGATCATGGCGGCGGGGGTCGAGGAGCCCAATGCGCTCGTCACGGTCGGGACAAGCGGCCGCACCGAGCCCAACACTCGCGCGACTGACGTGTTCGTCTATGACGGTCTCGTCGCGCACAGCCAGAACCGCTGGCCTAGTCTCGCCTTTGACGTCGGCGCGATCAACGGCCTGCTTGCCCCGTTTCTCGCCACGGGGTTCTACTACAAGACCTTCTTCGGGCCGCCCAAGCGGTGGATGTTCTACGAAAAGTTTATCCGCAAGGCCGCCGGTCTAGGCCCAGCCCCGACCCAAGCCGACCCCGATCATTACGAGCATCGCTCAGCCTTTTGCGACCTGCTCGTCGTCGGCGCGGGCCAAGCGGGGATCGCCGCCGCCATCGTCGCCGCGCGGGCCGGCGAGCGCATCATTCTCGTCGAACAGGATCGCGTCGTCGGCGGCAGCGCGCTCGCCGATGGCGCCTCGCTCCCCGCCGACGCCGAAGAACTCCGCAACGCCGGCGTCCGCCTCCTCACCCGCACCACGGCCTCGGGCTTGTGGGACGATAATTTCCTGACTCTCGCCGAGCGGCTGACCGAGCCGGGTCAAGCCCCCGCGCCCGGCCTTCCCGCCCAGCGCCTGTGGCACGTCCGCGCTGAACGGGTCGTACTCGCCACCGGCGCCTTCGAGAGGCCGCTGACCTTCGCCGGCAACGACCGCACCGGGGTGATGCTGTCGCAGGCGGTCCGAACCTATATCCACCGCTTCGGCGTGCTCCCCGGTACCCGCGTGGTCATCGCCACCAACAATGACGACGCCTACGCCACCGCCGACGCAGTCGCAGAAGCGGGTGGCAAGGTCGTCGCGATCCTCGACGAGCGCAACGCGCCGCCCGCCTGCCGCTTTCCGACCTTCGGCAATGCCCGCCCGATCGCGACGCAAGGGCGCGCGCACCATCTCGCCTCGGTCGAAGCCGACATCGGCGGCGATCGGCGGCGATTCGACGCCGACCTGCTCGCCGTGTCGGGCGGATTCACCCCGGCAGTCCATCTCCACAGCCAAGCCGGCGGCGTACTCGACTGGCGGACCGACCTTCAGGCGTTCGTCCCCGGAACGAGCCGCCAGGCGGTGTCGAACATCGGTTCCGCGGCAGGCGAGATCGAGCCGATCGCGCCGCCGTCGACCGTCCCGCTTGCCGACCCCAAGTCGAGCTTCATCGACTTCCAGAACGACGTCACCGCCGCCGACATCGACCTTGCCTGGCGCGAGGGCTATCGCTCGGTCGAGCACGTCAAACGCTACACCACGCTCGGCATGGCGACCGACCAGGGCAAGACCAGCAACATGGCCGCGCTCGCCCGCCTCGCCGGCGCCGCCGGAGTCGATATCCCGCAAGCCGGCCTGACCCGTTTCCGCGCGCCGTTCACGCCGCTGACCCTCGCCACGATAGCGGGCCCCGACGCGGGTGGGCATATCGCGCCGAGCCGCCGCCTCGCGCTCCACTACTGCCACATGAAGCTCGCCCCGCTGTGGCAGCCCCTGGGATATTGGTACCGCCCGCGCGCCTATCCGGTGGCGGGCGAAAATCTGCAGCAGGCGGCGAAGCGCGAAGCCCGCGCCGTGCGCACCGCCGCCGGGATCGTCGACGTCTCGACCCTCGCCAAGTTCATCGTCGCCGGCCCCGATGCCGCCGCCCTCCTCGAGCTGGTCTGCGCGACCGGGATCGCCAAGCTCGCCGTCGGCCGGGGACGCTACACGATCATGCTGCGCGAGGACGGCATGGTGATGGACGACGGCACCGTGTGGCGGCTCGACGAAACCCGCTACCTGATGACGA
>JANMWM010000186.1:0-2309 GCA_031394005.1 Sphingomonas sp. | reverse complement strand
CTTGCGTCGCACAAGGCGGGCTTCTAAGGCCCGCCTCAACTTTGGCGCGTGGTCGGGGGCCTTTGTCGCCCCGGGCCGCCGCCCGTCCCAGGAGAGAATGCCATGGCGAGCCAAGCGCCCAGTAACCCGCTGCCGCTGCTTTATAATGATTTGCAGCCGATCAACATGCAGCAGCATGGCGACAAGAAGCTCGTCCAGATCCAAAGCGCGCCGCACATCGCGCAGGCGCATGCCATTCCGGTGACGGTCGATGAATTCGCGCTGCTCCAGCGCACCTATCCGATCGTCTTTTCAGTTGGCGACAATTCGGTGCCGCTGGCGCTGATGGGGCTGAACGAGGGGGTCAACACCTTCCTCGACGACAAGGGCATGCTGAATGAGCCGGTCTATCTGCCTGCCTATCTGCGCCGCTATCCGTTCCTGCTCGCCCAGCTCAACGAAGGCAGCGACGAGCTGTCGCTGTGTGTCGATCCGACCTCAGGTGTCATCGGCGACGGCGAGGGCGACGCGATTTTCGATGGCGACCAGCCGAGCGAAAAGATCAAGGGCATCCTCGATTTTTGCGAGCAGTTCGAGGCCGCCGGCCAGCGGACCGCCGCCTTCATGGCCGAACTCGAGAAGTCGGGGCTGTTGATGGACGGCGAAGTCGCGATCCAGCCTGAGAATAGCGAACAGCCGTTCGTCTATCGCGGCTTCCGCATGATCGACGAAGATAAATTGCGCGAGATGCGCGGCGATGAACTGCGCAAGATGAACCAGAACGGCATGTTGCCATTGATCTTCGCCCACCTCTTCAGCCTAGCGCAGATTCGCGACATCTTCGGGCGCCAGGTCGTGCAGGGCAAGGGGCCAGTTCCCACCGAGCAGTCCGACAACGCGATGGCCGACGCCTGATTCATAGAATTCCCTGTCCGCGGCGGGTTGACCCGACCGCGCACAGTCCCCATCTTAGAGCTGCGCCGGTTGCGCTTGCGGATACCCCTTCCCCAAGCCTCGACCGGAGCCGCACTTCGGTGCGTTCCTCCCTGAACTTCGGCCATCCCGGCATTGTCGGGGTGGCCGTTTTTTTATTCGGCGGCAATTGCCGAGATGGGGGAGCAGAGCCTTTCGGCGAGGCCCTCGGCCAGTGCAAGCAGGAGGTGGCTGACGCGGTCGAAGCCGTTGCCGGGGCTCATCAGGTCGCCCGCGAGATAGGCCGAGCGGTCGATCTCGACCTGGATCGCGTGGAAGCCAGCGGCGGGGCGACCGTGGCGCTCGACGATATAGCCGCCGGCGTAGGGATCGTTGCGAATTGCGCGAAAGCCGCTGCGGGTGGCGATCTGGGCGGCGGCGTCGGCGAGCCATGGGGCGGCGCTCGCGCCGTGGCGGTCGCCGATGACGACGGGCTCGCGGCGGGTGGGCGGCATGCTGTGGAAGTCGAGGAGGAGCACGGTGCCGTGCTCGTTCGCGAGCCGCGCCAATTGAGCGGCGAGCGCGTCGTGATAGGCGGTGTGGACGGTCGCCAGCCGCTGCTCGAAGCGGTCGCGGGCGAGGGGAGTTAGCCACAGCGGGCCGTGGTGATGGGTGCGAGAGGCGATGATGCCGAGCCCATGGCGCGCGCGCGGACCGAGCGGGGCGAAGGGTAGATTGCTATCGGGGACGATCGAAGCCGGATCGAGCTCGTCGGGCGAGCGGTTGCAGTCAATCGCGCCCCGCGGGGTGCGGGCGATGACCGCGCCGAACCCCGCGGCAAGCGCTCGCCAGGCGAGCCGGTCGACGAGCGGATCCTCAAGGCTTTGCAGTGCGCGGCGGCCGTGGCGGGCTTCGAGCAGCAGCCAGTCGGGATAATCGCGGCCCGAATGGGGAATAGACAGCAGTACCGGAACGCCGTTGCGCGGCGCAATGATGATCGGCGCGGGAAGTGTCGAGTCCATGGCTATCACGGTAGCACTGCCCCGCGATGGGGCAATCGCGCGATCCGGCTGGAAATTCTTAAAGGTTGCGCGCATACAAGGCGAGATGTTCCGGATCCTGCTGGCCGAAGACGATACGTCGATGCGCGAATATCTGGCGCGGGCGCTGACCCGTGTCGGTTATGATGTGGCGGCGGTCGGCTGTGGCACCGAAGCCATGCCGTTGCTCGAAGCGGGCAGGTACGACCTGCTGCTGACCGACATCGTCATGCCCAAAATGGACGGGATCGAGTTGGCGCAAAAGGCCAGCGTGATCGACCCCGCGATCCGCGTGATGTTTATTACCGGCTTCGCCGCAGTCGCGCTTCAGGGTGGTCGGACCGCGCCCGATGCCAAGCTATTGTCGAAACCGTTCCA
>JANMWM010000240.1:0-8496 GCA_031394005.1 Sphingomonas sp. | reverse complement strand
CTTGACCGCGGCGACCTTGAGGCCACCACGAAGCTTGTTGACGACGAGCGTGGCAAGCGCCTCGCCCTCGATGTCCTCGGCGATGATCAGCAGCGGACGGCCCGACTGGACAACGCTCTCGAGGATCGGGAGCATCGCCTGGAGGTTAGAGAGTTTCTTCTCGTGGATGAGGATGAACGGATCGGCCAGTTCGACCGACATCTTCTCGGGGTTGGTGATGAAGTAGGGCGACAGGTAGCCACGGTCGAATTGCATGCCTTCGACGACGTCGAGTTCGAACTCGAGCCCCTTGGCTTCCTCGACGGTGATGACGCCTTCCTTGCCGACCTTGTCCATCGCTTCGGCGATCTTCTCGCCGACGATGGTGTCGCCATTGGCGGCGATGCTGCCGACCTGGGCGATTTCCTTGGTCCCGGCGACAGGCTTCGAACGCGCCTTGAGATCCTCGACGACCTTGGCGACGGCAAGGTCAATGCCGCGCTTCAGGTCCATCGGGTTCATACCCGCGGCGACCGACTTCATGCCCTCGCGAACGATCGCTTGGGCGAGGACGGTCGCGGTGGTGGTGCCGTCACCGGCGATGTCGTTAGTCTTGGACGCGACTTCGCGCAGCATCTGCGCACCCATGTTCTCGAACTTGTCCTTGAGCTCGATTTCCTTGGCGACGGTGACGCCGTCCTTGGTGATGCGCGGCGCGCCATAGCTTTTGTCGATGACGACGTTGCGGCCCTTGGGGCCCAGCGTGACTTTGACCGCGTCGGCGAGGATGTCGACGCCGCGAAGAATGCGCTCACGCGCGTCGCGGCCGAATTTTACGTCCTTGGATGCCATGGTGGCTTCCCTTTCCTATTATTTTGAATGAAGCGACGAGGGTCGGCTCAGCCGACAATCCCCAAAATATCGCTTTCCTTCATGATGATGAGGTCTTCTCCGTCGACCTTGACCTCGGTGCCCGACCATTTGCCGAACAGGATCTTGTCGCCGGCCTTGACCTCGAGCGGATGGACCGTGCCCTGCTCGTTGCGAGCGCCGGTTCCGGCGGAAACGACGAGCCCCTCCTGGGGCTTTTCCTTGGCCGTGTCGGGGATGATGATCCCGCCAGCGGTCTTTTCCTCGGCCTCGGTGCGACGCACGAGGACACGGTCATGAAGCGGCCTGAAACCCATCTTCCTGATATCCCTTTAATCGATTGATGTTGCCGCTTGGCACTCACCGGATGAGAGTGCCAGCGCTGAGCTGCATATGGGTTGGCGGCACAAAAGCGTCAAGCGAACGTTTTGCAATCAGGTTCGATAAATCTCGCGGTCGTCGTGAATATGAAGGAAAGAATATGCGTTGCGTCCGTTTAGCGCGCGCCCTTATGGCGATTGCGCTCGTCTCCCCCGTCGCCCTGACGGCCGGCCAAGCGACCGCCCAACAGACTGACTATGCCGACGCCGGGCAGGCGGGCCAAGCGCGATCCGCCATGTTGGAGACGTTTGGGATCACCGATCTTACAGCGGGCCAGTTTCGCTGGGCCGATAACATCCCTTCCTCGGGCCAGACCAAGATTGTCATCAGCCTGACCGCCCAGATGGGCTATGTCTATCGCGCCGGCCAGTTGGTTGGGGTGACAACCGTTTCGAGCGGCAGCACCGACCATGAGACGCCGACGGGCGTCTTCTCGATCCTCGGCAAGGAAAAAGTTCACCACTCGAACACCTACGACAATGCTTCGATGCCCTTCATGCAGCGACTCAATAATTATGGCGTCGCGCTGCACGGCGGTAACAACCCCGGTTATCCTGCAAGTCACGGCTGCGTCCGTCTGCCGATGAAGTTCGCGGCGCGGCTGTTCGAGTTGACGAGTACCGGCAGCCCGGTGATCATCGAGGCATAAGCTGTTCAACGCAGTGGCTTGTCCGCGCGATTGAGGGCATGACGCTGGCTTCATCGGGGAGTGTCCACCTTGAAGCGTTTCGTCGTTGCCCTCACTACCACGCTGCTGCTGAGCGCCTGCGCCACCACCCCCACGCAAGTGGCGGCGCCGGTCGCACCCGCTGCTCCCGCCAGATCCGGATGGGGCTACACGGACAAGGCCAAGGCCGAAATGGCGGCGACGTTTGGCACGACCGCGCTCAAGCCTGCCGATTTCCGTTGGGTCAGCGACATCCCCGCGACTGGCCCGACGAAGATCGTCATCAGCCTTTCCGACCAACTCGCCTGGGTCTATCGCGGCGACCGGATGATCGCCGCGACCACGATCTCGAGCGGCAAGAAGGACCATGAATCGCCGATCGGGCAGTTCCCGATCCTGGCGAAGGAAGTATTCCACCGCTCGAACCGCTACAGCAATGCGCCGATGCCGTTCATGTTGCGGCTTAACCGGTGGGGCGTGGCGCTGCACGGCGGAGTCGTGCCGGGCTATCCCGCGAGCCATGGCTGCATTCGCCTGCCGATGGCCTTTGCGAAGAAGCTTTATGGCTATGTCGCGACCGGCGACCCCGTGTTGGTCGAGGGCTGAACAGGTAGCGCCGGGCCGCTCAGACCGAGCCTGTTCCGTCCGGACCAGCGCATGATCATCGGCACCGCCACCACCGCCAGTCCGAGCGCCAGCCCGGCCCAGATTCCTTGGCCCGCCCAGCCCCGCCGGAACGCCAGCCATGCGCCGACACCGATGCCGATCCCCCAATAGCCGAGCAGTGCGAACAGCATCGGCACGCGCGTGTCATGAAGCCCGCGAAGCATCCCCGCGCCGACGACCTGAGCGCCGTCGACCACCTGAAAAACCGCGGCGATGGCGAGGAAACTCACCGCGAGCGCAATGACGTGCGCGTTGGCGGGGCTGTCCTCGAGGAACAACAGGACCAGCGGTCGCGGGGCGATCCAGAGCAGTAGCGCCATCGCCGCCATGAAGCCGACCCCTAGAACCCACGCGGTCCAACCGGCGCGGGTAATCGCAGGCCAATCGCCGCGCCCGAGAGCATTGCCGACGCGCACCGTCGCCGCTTGGCCGAGACCCATCGGGACCATGAAGCTAAGCGCGGCGATCTGCAGCGCGACGGCATGGGCGGCGACCGACTCGGCGTCGATCAACCCCATCAAGAAGGCCGCCGCGCCGAACACCGCGCCTTCGAAACTCATCGCCAACCCGATCGGTAGCCCGAGTTTCACCAGCGCCCCGAACCGCGGCCAGTCGCTCCGCCACCACCGACCGAACAAGTGGAAGCGGGCGAATTGCCGGTCGGTGACGAGCACGATCCAGAGCGCCAGCGCGAGGACGCTCCACACGATGCTGCTCGCCATGCCGCCGCCGATGATGCCCAGCGCGGGAAGCCCAAAATGGCCAAATATCAGCGCCCAGCCGAGCAGCGCGTTGAACCCGATCCCGACCAGCGAAATGGTGAGGATCCAGCCGGGCCGCTGCAGCGCCGCCAGAAAGTTGCGCATCGCTTGGAACAGCAGGAACGGCAGCGCGCTCCACATGTAGCCGCGCAGGAATCGCGCCGCATCGTGGGCGAGGTCCGGCTGCTGGCCGAGGCCGCGAATGATGACGTCCGCATTCCACAGCAGCAGCCAGATCGGCACGACGAGCACGACCGCCAGCCACAGCGCCTGCCGAAACGTCCGCCGCACCTGCCGCACGCTGTGCGCCTTGCGCCCGAAGGCGGTCGCCATCATCGGCGACGATGCAATGATGATGCCCATCGCGAACAACAGCAGCGCGAAAGTCAGGTTCAATCCCAGCGCCGAAGCCGCCAGCGCATGCGCCCCAAGCCATCCCATCAGCACGACATCGGTCGCCTGGATCAGCGCCATGGTGAGGTTCGACAGCACCAGCGGCCAGGCAAGGAGGAGTGTCGCGCGAAGCTCGGCGCGCCAGGGTTGGTAGAGAGTCGGCATCGGGTCGCTCAATGCGGGGTAGACGTAAGCGTGACAAGCCGGGTGTGGTTCGCGCTCGCAATTGGGAAACGGCTCGGCTAGTTCCGCGCGGAGCGTGGCGGAGTAATGATTATGCGGTTGGTTCGGGCGATCTGGAAGCTGCTGGTCGGGGTCAAGGACGCGCTCGTCCTGCTGTTTATGCTGATCTTCTTCGGCGGGTTGTACGCGGCGCTCGCCGCCGGGCCGCCAGCGGTGAAGGATGGAGTGCTCAACCTTGCCCTCAACGGAACGCTGGTCGAGCAGGCGTCGAAGCCGAGCGCGACCGCGCTGCTGTCGGGTCAAGGCGACCGGTTGCACCAGTATCAGCTTCGCGACATCGTCGCGGCGTTAAACGCGGCGCGCGAGGATGACCGGGTGAAGGGGGTTGCGCTCGACCTCGACGGCTTCCTCGGCGGCGGCGAAGCGGCGGTGACCGACCTCGGCGCGGCGATCTCCCGGGTCAAGGCGAGCGGGAAACCGGTCATCGCCTACGCCACCGGCTACACCGACGACGGCTACCAGCTCGCCGCCCACGCTTCGGAGATCTGGCTCAACCCGTTCGGTACGGTCGCGATCGCCGGGCCGGGCGGCAAGCACCTTTATTACAAGGGATTGCTCGACAAGCTCGGGGTGACCGCCAACGTCTATCGCGTCGGGACCTACAAGTCGGCGGTCGAGCCGTACATCCGCAGCGACATGTCGCCCGAGGCCAAGTCTGCCGCACAAGCGCTCGGCGCAGCCCTGCTCGAAGATTGGCGGAGCGATGTGATAAAGGCGAGGCCGACAGCGAAGGTCGATGCCTACCTCAAGGATCAGGTCGGCGCGGTCAACGCGGCGGGCGGCGACCTTGCCGTCGCGGCGAAGAACGCCGGGCTGATCGACACCGTCGCCGACCGGCGCGCATTCGAGGCGCGGCTGGCGAAGCTCGGCGGCGAGGACGACAAGGCGGCCGGCGGCTACAAGGCGATCCGCCTCGACAGCTATATCAAGAACAAGGCCGAGCGCAGCCCGCACGGGCCGATCGGGGTCGTCACCATCGCCGGCATGATCGTCGACGGCAAGGCTCCGCTCGGCACCGCCGGAGGTGACAGCATCGCTGCGGCGATCCGCAAGGGGCTGCGCGACGACGGCATGAAGGCGTTGGTCGTGCGCGTCGATTCGCCCGGCGGGTCGGTGCTGGCGTCGGAGCGGATCCGGCAGGCGCTGCTCGCGGTCAAAGAGAAGAAGATCCCGATTGTCGTGTCGATGGGTTCCGTCGCGGCATCGGGCGGCTACTGGGTATCGACCCCGGGCGACTATGTCTTTGCCGAGCCGGCCACGATCACTGGATCGATCGGAGTGTTCGGCATCCTGCCAAGCTTCCAGGGAACGCTGCAGAAGCTCGGAGTCGGTGCCGACGGGATCAAGACAACCCCGCTGTCGGGCGAGCCCGATCTACTCAGCGGCCCCTCGCCCGAGGCCGGCGCGCTGGTTCAGGCGGGCGTCAACAGCATCTACGCCAAATTCCTCGGCATCGTCGGCGCGGCGCGGCACAAGAGCTCCGCCGACATCGACAAGATCGCGCAAGGCCGTGTGTGGGACGGCGGGACGGCGCACCAGCTCGGCCTGATCGACGGGTTCGGTGGGATGGAAGCGGCGATCGCCAAGGCGGCCGCGTTGGCCCACCTCGGCGACGAGCGCGGGGTGCGTTATCTCGAACGGCCGGCCAGCTTCAGCGAAGGGCTGATGGCGATGCTCTCGGGCAATGACGCGGACCATGGCACGACCGACGCGCTGGCAAGCCTCGCGCCCGCACCCGAGAGTGAGATCGAGCTCGCGCTCGCCGAAGTGCAGCAGATCATGGCCGGGCCGTCGATTCAGGCGCGTTGCCTCGAGTGCGGGCCGACCCCGGTGGCTCCGGCCGAGGCGCCGAAAGGTGGGTTGTTGGCAACGTTTGCCCGTCTGCTGTGGTACTGATTCGACGGGCGTCCGCAGCCGATGCCGCCGCGATTGCCGCAATTTACGCCCCATTCGTAACGGAAAGCCAGGCGACGTTCGAGGAGACCGCCCCCGATGCGGCTGAGATCGAGCGGCGGATCGCGGGCACCGGGATCGCTTATCCATGGCTGATCGGCGAGGCGGATGGCGCGCTGCTCGGCTATGCCTCGAGCGGCGGCTTTCGCCAGCGCTCGGCCTATCGCTGGGCGGTCGAGACCGGGGTTTACGTCGCGTCTCACGCCCAACGCCGGGGCATCGCACGCGCGCTTCTTGCGCAATTGATCGAGGCACTAACCCGGGCCGGTTTCGTCACTGCAATCGCCAGCATCTCGCTCCCCAACGCGGCCAGCGCGGGGCTGCACGAGGCACTGGGTTATCGCCACACCGGAACGATCAGGGCGCCCGGCTACAAGCTCGGCGAGTGGGTCGACATCGCTTACTGGCAGCGCGACTTGGCTGAACGAAAAGTGCCGCCGGCGGAGCCCGCCGCCTAGCAACTGATCAGATGTGGATCGGCTTGCCCTGGACCGCCATCGCCGCTTCCTTGATCGCTTCGGCGTGGGTCGGGTGGGCGTGGCTGGTGTAGGCGATGTCTTCGGATGTCGCGCCGAATTCCATCGCGATGCAGGCTTCGGCGATGAGTGTGCCGGCCAGTGACGAGATGATCCATACTCCGAGCACGCGGTCGGACTTGGCGTCGGCGATGACTTTCACGAATCCGTCGGTGTCGCGGTTGGTCCTGGCGCGGCTGTTGGCCATGAAGGGGAACTTGCCGACCTTGATCTCGGTCGATGCGCGCGCAGCCTCTTCGGTCAGGCCGACACCGGCGATTTCGGGCATGGTGTAGACCACCGACGGGATCACCGCATGGTTGACGATGCCGGTATGACCGGCGATGTTTTCGGCGACTGCGACGCCTTCGTCCTCGGCCTTGTGCGCCAACATCGGGCCGGGGATGACGTCGCCGATCGCCCAGACGCCGGGAACAGAGGTGCGGAAGTCATGGTCGGTGTCGATCTGGCCGCGGGCGTTGAGCGACAGGCCGGCCTTGTCGAGCGCGAGGCCGTCGACATTAGGGCGGCGGCCGATCGCGACGAGCACGACGTCGGCTTCGATCGTTTCCGAAGCGCCGCCCTTCGCAGGTTCGACGGTAAGCGTGGCCTTGCCGTTGGCGGTGGTCGCGCCGGTGACCTTGGTGCCGGTGCGGATGGTGAAGCCCTGCTTCTTGAACAGCTTCGCGGATTCGGTGCGGACTTCCTCGTCCATTCCGGGCAGTATCTGGTCGAGATATTCGACGACGGTTACTTTCGCCCCGAGCCGCAGCCAGACCGAGCCGAGCTCGAGCCCGATGACTCCGCCGCCGATGACGACGAGCTGCCCCAGGACTTTCGGCAGCGTCAGCGCGCCGGTCGAATCGACGATGATATGCGCGTCATTGTCGACGCTCACGCCGGGCAACGCGGTCACCGACGAGCCGGTGGCGATGACGATATTTTTCGCGGTGACAATGCGGTCGCCGACCTTGACCGAGTTGGCACTTTCGAACGCCGCCCTGCCCTTGAGCCACTCGACCTTCTTCTTCTTGAACAGGAATTCGATTCCGCCGGTCAGTTCCTTGACCGCCTTGGCCTTTTCGGCGTGCATCTGGTCGAGGTTGAGTGACGTGCCCGCGATGTCAATGCCGAACTTGGCGAGTGCCCCGGAGGACGCCTCGGCGAATAGCTCGGATGCATGAAGCATCGCCTTCGACGGGATGCACCCGACGTTGAGGCACGTCCCGCCCAGCGTCTCGCGGCTCTCAGCGCACGCGGTCTTCAGCCCCAGCTGTGCCGCCCGGATCGCGGCGACATAGCCACCCGGCCCGGCACCAATCACGAGGACGTCATAGTCGAATTGGTCAGCCATCATTCGTCCTTACAGGTCGATCAGCAGGCGTGTGGGGTCTTCGATCGCTTCCTTCATGCGGACGAGGAACGTCACCGCCTCGCGGCCGTCGATCAGGCGGTGGTCGTACGACAGCGCAAGATACATCATCGGGCGGATGACGACCTGGCCATCGCGCGCGACCGGACGGTCTTCAATGCGGTGCATGCCGAGCACGGCGGACTGCGGCGGATTGATGATCGGGGTAGAGAACAACGACCCGAACACGCCGCCGTTGGAGATGGTGAAGGTGCCGCCCTTCATGTCGTCCGTGCTGAGCGTGCCGTCCTTGGCCTTCTTGCCAAAGCCGGCGATGGCCTGCTCGACTTCAGCGAAGGACATCCGGTCGGCCGAGCGGACGACGGGGACGAACAGACCCTTGGGGCCCGACACCGCGACCGAGACGTCGAGATAGTCGTGATAGACGATCTCGTCGCCGTCGAGGCTGGCGTTGACCGAGGGCACGTCGCGGGCGGCGAGTGCGGCGGCCTTCACGAAGAAGCCCATGAAGCCCAGGCGGATGCCGTGCTTCTTTTCGAATAGGTCCTTGTAGCGGGCGCGGGCGTCAATCACGGCGGACATATCGACGTCGTTGAAGGTGGTGAGGATCGCGGCGGTGTTCTGCGCGTCCTTGAGGCGGGTGGCGATGGTCTGGCGCAGGCGGGTCATCTTGACGCGCTCTTCGCGGCGATCCGC
>JANMWM010000223.1:0-2752 GCA_031394005.1 Sphingomonas sp. | reverse complement strand
ATGGGAGCTTAGATCGGTACCCTTGGGGAAGTACTGGCGCAGCAACCCGTTGGTGTTTTCGTTGGTGCCACGTTGCCACGGGCTTTGCGGATCGCAGAAGTAGACCTGCACGCCGGCGTCGATCTTGAGCCGGGCATGCTGGGCCATCTCGGCGCCGTGGTCCCAGGTGAGCGAACGTCGCAGTTCTTCGGGCAAAGTGACGATGGTCCGCGCAATCGCATCGCGCACCGCCTCGGCGCCGTGTCCCGCAAGCGCTGGCCCATTCCTTATGCGCGGGCCGTCACCATGACCTTCGAGGCGCGGCAGATGCAGCAGCATCGTGAAGCGCGTCGTGCGTTCGACCAGCGTGCCGATCGCCGAGCTGCCGAGACCCAGGATGAGGTCGCCCTCCCAGTGCCCCGGTACCGCCCGGTCATGAAGCTTATCGACGTCCGGACGCGTCAGCTCGGATATGGCCCGCGTAGCAAATTTTTTGACAAGCACCTGATCCCATTAGTGTCTGTAATCTCGCTGCGTCCCCGCCTTCTGCTGCGGCAGATAATCTCGCTCGAAGCGGCTCCAAAGGTCGTTCATCCACAGCTGGGCTTTTTGCTCTTCCTTATTGGCTTGGGGATCTTCACCGCGGGCAACCGAAGCCGAAGCCTGTTGGGCGATCTTGCGCGCCTCATCAACGGTGGTGCTTCTGTGGGTTCCGAGCAAAAGCCGACGCTGCGGTCCTCCGCGCCCACCTCCGCCGCTTCGATACTTCAGAACATACCGCTTCTTTCCGGATGGGAGGGCCTTCACCCCGAAGCTCGAAACCTGGCGGGGCGACAAAGCCGTTGCGCGCTCCTATATGAAGGCTTCGCGACAGCAGGAATCGGCCGCTCCCATGCTCACGACCAACCCCTTTGACGACGACAAGCTGCACGAGGAGTGCGGGATCTTCGGGATCTGGGGTGCCGACGGCGCCGCCAGCTTCGTCGCGCTCGGCCTCCACGCGCTTCAGCATCGCGGGCAGGAAGCCGCGGGCATCAGCAGCTACGATGGCAAGCAATTCCACACCCACCGCTCGATGGGCCACGTCGCGGGGAATTTCGACAGGGACGAGGTCATCCGTCCGCTCGCCGGCCGCACCGCGATCGGCCACGTCCGCTATTCGACCACCGGCGAAACCGCGTTGCGGAACGTCCAGCCGCTCTACGCTGACCTCAACGAGGGCGGGTTCGCAGTGGCGCACAACGGCAACATCTCCAACGCCATGACGATCAAGCGCGCGCTCATCCGCCGCGGCTCGATCTTCCAGTCGACCAGCGACACCGAAGTCATCATCCACCTCACCGCGACGTCTTCCTACACCACCCCGCTCGACCGGCTGATCGATGCGCTGCGCCAGGTCGAGGGTGCTTACTCGCTGCTCGTGCTGACCGAGCAGGGGCTGGTTGCCTGCCGTGATCCACTCGGCATCCGCCCGCTGGTGATGGGCAAGGTCGGCGACTCCATCGTGTTCGCGTCGGAAACCGTCGGCCTTGATGTCATCGGTGCTACTTTTCTGCGCGACGTCGAACCGGGCGAACTGATCCTGGTCAACGACGCCGGCCAGCGCAGCTTCCGCCCGTTTGCCCCCGCCCGGCCGCGCCCGTGCATCTTTGAGCATGTCTATTTCTCGCGACCGGACAGCGTCGCCGAGGGCCAGTCGGTCTATGAGGTGCGCAAGGGCATCGGCGCCGAGCTGTCGCGCGAAAGCCCGGTCGAATGCGACTATGTCGTCCCTGTCCCCGACTCGGGCGTCCCCGCCGCGATCGGTTTCTCCCAGGCTTCGGGGATACCGTTTGAACTCGGAATCATTCGTTCACACTATGTCGGGAGGACCTTTATCCAGCCCAATGATGGCGTCAGGCATCTCGGTGTGAAGTTGAAACACAATGCGAATTCAGCGCTGATCCGAGGGAAAAGCATCGTCCTGATCGACGATTCGATCGTCCGGGGTACCACAAGCGTCAAGATAGTGCAGATGATGCGCGACGCCGGCGCGAGCGAAGTCCACATGCGCATCGCCTCGCCGCCGACCCGCCACAGTTGCTTCTACGGCGTCGACACCCCCGAGCGCTCCAAGCTGCTCGCGGCGCAAATGAACGTCAGCGAGATGGCCGACTACATTAACGCTGACAGCCTCGCCTTCATCTCGCTCGAAGGCCTTTACCGCGCGCTGGGTGACGAGCGCGACGCCCGCGCGCCGCAGCGCTGCGACGCCTGTTTCTCGGGCGAATATCCGACCAGCCTCACCGACATGAACGAGGAAGGCCACCCGCGCCTAGCGCTCGTCGCCAACCGCTAGGGACGCCTTAATGACCGAAGAGAAGCCGTTCACGGGAAAGCTCGCGCTCGTGACCGGTGCCAGCCGCGGGATCGGTGCGGCGACCGCCGAAGCGCTCGCCGCTGCCGGCGCGCACGTCATCCTCGTTGCGCGCACTGCCACGGCGCTCGAGGAGGTCGAGGAACGGATTAATGCCGCAGGCGGGAGCGCGACGATCGCTCCGCTCGACCTGTCGCTGGGCGACAGCATCCGCAAGCTGGCCGAGGCGATCGGCGGGCGCTGGGACGCGCTTCACGTGCTCATGCTGAACGCCGCGATGCTCGGGTCGCTGACCCCGGTCGAGCATATCGACGGCGCTGAATTTGTTCGGCTGCTCCAGCTCAACCTTGTCGCCAATCAGGCGCTGATCGCCGCGTTTGACCCCCTCCTCCGCAAAGCCGACAAGGCCGAGGTGGT
>JANMWM010000102.1:0-6664 GCA_031394005.1 Sphingomonas sp. | reverse complement strand
CGATAGCGCCAGGCGAAGATCCCGACGAGCGCGATAACCGGGATGACGATCAACAGCATCAGCGCCATGGCGAACAGAACGAGGTTACGCTGCTGCAGTGCGACGTCGCCCATCGGGTTCATCACCACCATGTTGTTGCAGCCGCCGGACAGCACGGGCAGCGTGGCAAGCGCAAGAAAACGAACGATCGTGGGCAAGGCGCTCTCGGGGCGGCGGGTCAGGATCATTGAGGGCAAATACGCGCCGACGCTGCACTGCAACATTGGACATTTTGTCCAATGTCCCCAGACTGCGCTATGGGGCATCTAGCGGTCGAGCGGCGCCGCGCCGCGGGTTCGAGGAACCGTATCGATGAATGCTCCAACTGCATCCCAGGTCGCGGAACGTGATGCCCGAGCGATCAATGCCCGGCATGGCGACATCTCCCCGGGCGAGATTGCGATCGGCGTCGTCATCGGGCGAACGTCGGAATTCTTCGACTTCTTCGTTTACGCGATCGCCTCGGTGCTCGTCTTCCCGACGCTGGTCTTCCCCTATTTCGATCGCCTGACCGGCACCGTCTATTCCTTCGCCATCTTCGCGCTCGCGTTTGTGGCGCGGCCGATCGGCTCGCTCATTTTCCTTGGCGTCGACGCGGTGCTTGGGCGCGGCACGAAGTTGACAATCGCCTTGTTCCTGCTCGGCGGATCGACCGTTGCTATCGCCTTTCTCCCCGGTTACGACACAATCGGAATTTGGTCGGCGGTATTGCTCGGGGTGTTTCGCATCGGCCAGGGGATTGCCCTTGGCGGGCAATGGGACGGCCTGTCCTCGCTGCTCGCGTTGAATGCGCCGCAGAACAAGCGCGGCTGGTACGCAATGATCCCTCAGCTCGGTGCGCCGCTGGGCCTGATCGTAGCGAGCGGACTGTTCGCCTTCTTCGTCACAACGTTGTCGTCCGCGGATTTCCTCGACTGGGGCTGGCGCTATCCGTTCTTCGTCGCCTTCGCCATCAACGTCGTCGCGTTGTTCGCGCGGCTGCGGATGGTCTCGACCCCCAACTATGCGGCGCTGTTCGAAAGCCGTGAACTTCAGCCATCACGCGTGATTGACACTGTGCGAAGCGACTGGCGCAACATTGTCATCGGTGCCTTCGCGCCACTGGCCAGCTTCGCCTTGTTTCACATGGTCACGGTCTTTCCCCTCTCCTGGGTCGTGCTCTTCACGCGTGAGAGCGCGGCGCGGTTCCTCGGGATCGAGATCGTCGGCGGCCTCGTCGGCACCATTGCTGTCGTCGCGTCGGGGCTGCTCGCCGATCGCGTCGGCCGCCGCTATCTGCTTGGCGTGTCGGCGGCGGGCATCGCGGTGTTCAGCGGATTTGCGCCGCAGCTTCTCGACGGCGGTGAATTGGGTGAAGTAGTGTTCATGGTAGTAGGCTTCGCCTTGCTGGGGATATCCTTCGGCCAGTCCTCCGGCGCCGTCGCCGCCAATTTCGGGATCGCGCGCCGCTACACAGGCGCCGCGCTTACGTCCGACCTCGCCTGGCTCGTCGGTGCCGGCTTCGCGCCGCTTGTTGCACTTCTCCTGGCGAGCAAGTTCGGGCTGGTGGCGGCAGGCGCCTATCTGTTGTCCGGCGCGCTCGGCACGCTTGTCGCTCTCATCAACGAGGAACTGTCGCACCGCACCTCGTGAGAACGCGCCGTTACTGATCGGCAAAAAGGCGCTGGAGACGCGGTCGGAGGCGAAGGAACGCGACGAACAGCCGCTCGAGTCCCGCCAGCACTCATGGCGAGCGCGCCGCCAGTCCGAGCGGCCGCAGCAACGGGATCGCGCGCCACATCGCGCCAAAGGCAGCAGCGCCCGACAGCAATTGCCGGTCCTCGCTGGCATGGAAGCGCGAAAGCAGTTCGGACCGGTCAATCGGGCACGCCGCCGACGATGCCTGCGCAATGTCGACGAAGTCGATCGCACCGCGCCAATCGAGCCCACCCCCATAACCCTGAAACAGATCAGGGTTCGGGCCGCATCTTCAACGTCGCGCTTCGCCGAACTTAAGCCTATAGGGATATTTTTTGCTCGACGGTCGTAATGAGCATCCGCCGAACGCTCCATGTGTTACCGAGCCAGCATGACCATCCTCATACCCGTCCTTGGCGATCAACTCTCTCACGGTCTGGCATCATTGCGCGGTATTGATCGGTCTGACGCCGTCGTGCTGCTGATGGAGGTCGGCGACGAAACAACCTACGTGCGGCACCACAAGCGCAAGATCGCTCTGATCCTTTCCGCCATGCGCCATTTCGCATGCGAACTTAGTGACGCGGGATGGAGGGTGGATTACATTCGGCTCGACGACCCCGCTAATAGTGGTAGCTTCACCGGTGAAGTTGTCCGAGCGGTCGATCGCCTGCACCCGGACTCGATCCGTATCGTCGAGCCAGGTGAGTGGCGGGTTAAAACCGCCATCGATGGCTGGGCAGCCAAATGCAATATTCCGGTTGATGTGCTTGCCGACGACCGTTTCGTTTGTGACATACTCGAATTCCAGACTTGGGCCCAAGGGCGCAACGAACTCGTGATGGAGTTTTTCTACCGGGATATGCGTCGGAAGACTGGCCTATTGATGGATGCCGACGGCAAACCCGAAGGGGGCAAATGGAATCTCGACAAGGAAAACCGCGCACCTCCCAAGCGCGGGCTCAATTATCCTGAACCGATGCACTTCTCGCCCGACGACACAACCGTCGAAGTCATGGGGCTGGTCGCGGATCGCTTCGGTCATCACTTCGGCCGACTGAAAAACTTTGGCCTACCCGTGACCGCTTCTCAGGCGCAGCGCGGGCTTGCCCATTTCATCCAGAACGCACTACCCAATTTCGGGACCTATCAGGACGCGATGGTGACGGGGCAGGACTGGCTTTACCACAGCTGGCTCAGCCCCGCTTTGAATTTAGGACTGCTGACGCCGCTGGAGGTCGCCCAAGCTGCGGTCGATGCCTATGCGACTGGTCATGTGCCGCTGAATGCGGCGGAAGGCTTCATCCGTCAGATAATTGGATGGCGCGAATATGTTCGCGGTTATTATTGGCTGGAGATGCCTGCGGTCGCGGATGCAAACGCGCTCGGGGCAACGCGCCCCTTGCCGGAATTTTACTGGACCGGCGAAACCGAAATGCTGTGCATTGCTGAAGCCGTCCGTAACACACGCGATCATGGCTACGCGCATCATATCCAGCGACTGATGGTGCTCGGTAACTTCGCAATGCTCGCGGGGGTGCGACCACAGGAGGTGGCCGACTGGTTCCTCGTCGCTTACGCTGACGCTTATGAATGGGTGGAATTGCCTAACGTGATTGGAATGAGCCAGCATGCAGATGGCGGTCGCCTTGCGACGAAGCCCTATGCCGGCGGCGGAGCCTACATCAACCGCATGTCCGACCATTGTGGTTCCTGCCGTTACGACGTGAAGCAGAAAACCGGTCCGGATGCGTGTCCATTTAATGCGCTATATTGGGATTTCTTGGCCCGCCACGAGCATCGTTTCCGCCGCAATCGCAGGATGATGAAGATGTACGCAAGTTGGGATCGAATGGATCCGGCGATACGCGCCGCATACCGGGTAAGCGCCTTGGCGTTTATGAACACGCTTAAGCCCGCGGCAAAGGGGTGGGTGCGTTAGCGAACAACCTTTTGCCTCAGGACAGTTGATGCCGGGAGCAATCAGCCCCGAAGCGGATCGCGCTCAGGCCAGACTTGATAGTTTGATGGATAACACGATGACGAAGCTGCGCGCCATTAAATGCTTTTCGAGCAGAGTGCCTCTAGGCGCACAATAACGTTTCGTCGGCTGGCGAGCCCCGCTGTGTATCCGCAGCTACGTCGCGGCGTGCGATGGGGCCGGTAAAAGATAGGGCAGTGAATTTGTGCGATCGTGCCGAACGACTTTAACCAGTGAGGTATGACTTAGTTGGTTATATGCGTTGATCTCCTTGCGGCCAATCCTCCAGGGGCTATCCGAGCTTTACCGCTGCCGTCCCGGCATTGTCGTACAGACGCCGGACGCAAGGGAGCTAAGTTCGTTGCGATTGGCAAGGACGGGCTCACTCCGCCAATGTAGGCGAGGCGGCCAATAGTCCAAGGGTCGCCAATCCCTGCCGGATTAGCGCGCGCGGCCACCCCAGCTGACCGCGACCGCTCTGGCATACAGGAATGCGTTGCAGCTCGCTTTGTACTCTTCAACGGAGCCGACATGGTCGAACAACCTTTTCCTCTCGCGGTTCGCGCGCTCGGAAAGTCAGACGCCAGGGTGGTCGACCATCGGCACATAATAGAGAAACTGAATGTGTCGATCGGCAAATTGCCAACCGTTTTCACTTAAACGATAGACGTGTCGTAACGAAGCGCGCACACCATCATCTCGCCATCGCGCTCAAGTTCCGCATGGCCGGTGACCCGACCGGTAGCCCGTCTTTCACAAAAGTCGGACAGGTCGATCCAGTGGTCGCGAGTGTAATGCACACCTGGACCAAGGATGGAAAATCTCTTCTGGTACATCGCGATGATTGCATCGCGGCGAGTTGCGATCATTTCACCATCGGCGGATCTGACCGTGGCATCGATCGTAAAAAGGGCGGCAATTCGTTCCAGTTCTCGATCATCTACATCGAAGGAATAGCGCGACACCAAGCGACGAATTTCGGCTTCGGCCTCAAGTCTCGCAATTCGTGCCTCGATATCCATGGCATACTTTTATCATGCGTTCCCACGAGGCAAATCACTGTCCGAGCCTCCATCCTTGCCACGCCCATCATTTTTCGAACGATCGCAGATGGTTAAAGGCAGGCCTCGAGATAGGGCTGGTCGAAGCCGAACTGCTTGGCCTTCTCCATCGTATAGGGCCTCAGTCCCATAGAGCGATATTCGCCGATGATTTTTCCGTCGGCGCTCTCGTCGAGATATTCGAATTTGAACAGTTCCTGCGTGACGATCACGTCGCCCTCCATCCCGATGACCTCGGTTATGTTGGTCGTCCGCCGCGACCCGTCGCGAAGGCGCTTGACTTGGACGATGAGGTCGACCGAGTCGGCGATCTGGCGCGAGATGGCTTCCTTCGGCACCTTGATGTCCGACATCATCACCATGTTTTCCATACGAGCGAGACATTCACGCGGGCTATTGGAGTGGAGCGTCGCCATGGATCCGTCGTGACCCGTGTTCATCGCCGCGAGGAGATCGAAACATTCGGGCCCGCGGATTTCGCCGAGGATGATCCGGTCCGGGCGCATACGCAGCGCGTTGATGACGAGGTCGCGGATAGTAATCGCGCCTTGCCCCTCGAGGTTGGCGGGGCGCGTTTCGAGCGGCAGCCAGTGTGGCTGTTGCAGGCGAAGCTCGGCCGCGTCTTCGATCGTCAGCACCCGCTCGCCCGGGTCAATCATCTTCGACAGGGCATTGAGCATCGTCGTCTTGCCCGAGCCGGTACCGCCCGAAATGACGATGTTCATCCGCGCGGCGCCCGCGATCTTGAGCACGGTCGCCATCTTCTCGGACATCGAGCCAAAGCCGCGCATCATGTCGAGCGTGATCGGCTTCTCGGAGAATTTACGGATCGAGATGGCGGTGCCGCGAAGCGACAGCGGGGGAACGATGACGTTGACGCGGCTGCCGTCGGGCAGGCGGGCGTCGGCCAGCGGGGTGGTCTGGTCGACGCGGCGGCCGACCTTGTTGACGATTCGCTGGGCGATCTGGAACAGATGCTCTTCGTCGCGAAACTGGATATGGGCGAGCTCGAGCTTGCCCTTTCGCTCAACGAAGGTCTGGTCGGGACCGTTGACCATGATGTCACTGATTGACGGATCGATGAGCAATTCCTCGAGCGGGCCGAGACCGAGCAACTCATCGACCAGCACCTTTTCGAGCGCGAACTGCTCGCGCCGGTTGAGGTTAATCTTCAATTCGCCGAGCACTTCGGAGATGATTGGGCGGAATTCCTCAGCCAGTTCGTCTTTGCCGAGTGTCGCGGCGGCTTCTGGATCGACCCGCTCGAGCAGGCGCGGGAGCACCTGCTCCTTGATGCGATGGACCGAGGCTTCGAAACCTTCGGTCTTGCTCGCCCCCTGCTCACCGCTGGCATTCTGGCGCTGGTTGAGACGATCCATCGCTCCGATCATGGAATTCGACGCGTGTACGGGGCCCTCGACGACTTCGCCCAGATCCTCCACCGGTGGGAATTGTTCACCGCCAGCGACTCCAGCGCCGGGCCCGGACTTCATCGGTCGTGCAACGCCGAAATTGGGGCGCGCCGCATTACTGCCTAGTCCGTTGCGCTTGCCGAAAGCGTTCATCGTCAACCAATCCGATCCGTTGCGCGGAAATCGAGTTGGTGAATAGGCGTAAAACTTTACCGAAAGCCTAAGCGTCGCACCGGCGACAGTTGATAGGCGACACTCTCCGCCAGCACCGTCAGGCCATGCTCGCCGATCTCGGCAAAGCCACCGCTGACCGTAATCGTCTCGGGGGCGCCACCCGGTGTCTTGAACACCGTTAGCGGGCCGTCCTTAAGGGTGGTCATCAGCGGCGCATGCCCGGCCATCGCGCCGAATTCGCCCTCGCTGCCGGGGACGACCACCATGTGGACGTCCTCTGAGCGGACCAGTCTCTCCGGCGTGACGAGTTCGAAATGGAG
>JANMWM010000021.1:0-5527 GCA_031394005.1 Sphingomonas sp. | reverse complement strand
ATGACGATATAGGCCGTGCCACCGGTGACCTCGACGTGGGTCGGGGGTGAGTAGTCGACGTGATCGCCTCTGACCCCGGTCGCCTTGGCATGGGCGTCGTACCCCGCGGCCCAGGCTTGGGCGGCGTTGGGTCCGACCCATAAATGGGGGGGCTAATTCGTCGATGATGCTGATCGAGCCGAAGCATAGGCGGCGAAACCGCGTGCACTATCGCCGACATTGAACGCATCGATGAAGGCGCGGACGGGAGAGGGCGGCGGTAAGGGCGAAGCGGGCGAGCAGGCGCATGTGGGGTCTCCGGACGGGACGGGGCGCGGTGCCGGCAGCGAGCTGCGCGGGAAATAGAGCGGGGGGATTGGGGAAGGTCAATCATGTTTGTGTTGTGCGCGCGGCGATCAGCGCAAGTTGACCGGCACCGCGCATTTCGGAGCGGCCCTGGCTGTCCCTTGTCGAGCGTCGCGATCGCGCATCCGTTGGCGGCGGCGACCGCGAGGTGGAGGGCGTCACCTGCGCAAAGGCCGGTGGCTGACTGATCGACGAAAGTCGCGGCGGTAGCGAAAACTGACGAGGTGAGCGGGAGCACCACCAAGTTCTCGACGCGCAAGACGGTCCACGCCGCCTGGACCGCCGCCTGCTGGTCGAGGGTCAGCTCGCCGGTGCACAGCTTAATCGCGCGCGCTGCCGAATTGGGTGATCGTCCAGTCGCGGATGACGTGGCTTGCCGCGGGTTGGGCTCAGAGCCAGTCGTGGACGCGCCGGCCTGCTGCCTCGGGGACCAGCGCCGCAACGAGCAGGGACGTGTCAAGATAGGCGTTCAATAGCGCTCGGCGTCGCGCGTGTGGCTTTCGCCGTCGATATCGTCTGCTGGCGCGGCAGGCGGGCGGCAAGGGCACGAAGCGCCGCGACGTCGACCACGGCCTTGCGCGGGGTTGGCGGGATGAGCCGCGCGGCGGGCCTGCCGCGGCGCAGGATGTCGACGACCTCGCCCGCTTCGGCGCGATCGACCAGCGCGCTCGGGCCAGCCTTGGCATCGGCGAGATTGACGTGCTTCATAACGCACTCGTGACTATTTCGCTTTCGTCGCCAGCGTTCAACCCAAAGTCACGAAGCTGTCCAGAACGCGTTTTCTTCCCGCGTGCTCGAAATCGATTTCGAGCTTGTTGCCTTCGATCGCGGCGATCTGGCCGTAGCCGAATTTGGCGTGGAAGACGCGTTGGCCCTGGGCGAGGTCGGTGCGGCCCTTGTTGCCGAAGCTGACGGCGGGGGAGCGGGATTCCTGGGGGCTCGATCGGCCCCGGTCCTTTTCGGCCGAGAGGGGGGACGGGTTAAGCGCGCGCATTACGCCGGGGCCTCGGCGTTCGACGCGGGAGACGTGGGCGAAGGGGTCGCTGTGCTCGCTCCACTGGGCACGCCAGAGCGACTCGCCGCCAGTCATGGTGGTTTCCTGCTCGATATGGTCCTGCGGCAGTTCGGCGACGAAGCGGCTGGGAATCGAGCTGGTCCACTGGCCGTAAATGCGGCGGTTGGCGGCGTGGAGGATGGTAGCGCGGGTGCGGGCGCGGGTAATCGCGACGTAGGCGAGGCGGCGTTCTTCCTCGAGGCTCGCCAGCCCGCCTTCGTCGAGCGCGCGCTGCGAAGGGAACACGCCTTCCTCCCAGCCAGCGAGGAACAGGATCGGGAATTCGAGGCCCTTCGCCGCGTGGATGGTCATGATGGTGACCTTGGGTTCGCCGCGCTTGGCGTCATTGTCCATGACGAGGGAGACATGCTCGAGGAAGGCGCCGAGGGTGTCATACTCCTCCATGGCGCGGGTGAGTTCAGTGAGGTTTTCGAGGCGGCCGGAGGCTTCGGCGGAGCGCTCAGCGGTCAGCGCGGCGGTGTAGCCGGATTCGTCGAGGATCAGGCGGGCGAGCTCGGGGTGGGGGATGTCGATCGAGCGCCACTTACCGATGTCGCCGACGAAGCGACCGAGGCTGCGGCGGGCCTGGGGAGTAAGTTCGTCACTGTCGAGCATCTGCGCGGCGGCGAAGATCAGAGGTTGGCTGGTGGCGCGGGCGAAGCTGTGGATGCGCTCGACCGCCTTATCACCGAGGCCGCGCTTGGGGACGTTGACGATGCGTTCGAAGGCGAGGTCGTCGGCGGGTTGGGCGACGAGGCGCAGGTAGGCCAATGCGTCGCGAATTTCGGCGCGCTCGTAGAAGCGGAAGCCGCCGACGATCTGATAAGCGAGGCCGATGGCGATGAAGCGCTCCTCGAGCTCGCGCGTCTGGAATTGCGCCCGTACGAGGATGGCGGTGTCGTCAAGTGTTCCGCCGCCTTGCTGGTGGCCTTCGATCTCCTCGCCGATGCGGCGGGCTTCCTCGGGGCCGTCCCACACACCGATGACGCGGACCTTGTCGCCGCCGTCCGACGCGGTCCACAGCGTCTTGCCGAGGCGGCCCGAGTTGTGCGCGATGAGGCCGGTGGCGGCGGCGAGGATGTGCGGGGTCGAGCGGTAATTCTGCTCGAGCCGGATGATGGCGGCCCCGGGGAACTCCTGTTCGAAGCGCAAGATGTTGGCGACCTCGGCCCCGCGCCACGAGTAGATCGACTGGTCGTCATCGCCGACGCAGCACAGGTTGCGGCGCGGCTCAGCGAGGAGTTTGAGCCAGTCGTATTGGGAAGCGTTGGTGTCCTGATATTCGTCGACGAGGATATATTTGAAGCGGTCGCGGTAGGTTTCGAGCACGTCGGGGTGAGTGCGGAAGATGGACAGTATGTGGAGCAGAAGGTCGCCGAAATCGCACGCGTTTAGGGCGCGCAGGCGGGCCTGGTAGGCGGCGTAAAGCTCTGCTCCCTTGCCGTTGGCGAAGGCTTCGGCTTCGGCGGCATCGATGTGGGCGGGGGTCCAGCCGCGGTTCTTCCAGCGGTCGATGACGCTGGCGAGCTGGCGCGCGGGCCAGCGTTTCTCGTCGAGGTTGGCGGCCAGGATGAGCTGCTTCAGCAGCCGCAGCTGATCGTCGGTGTCGAGGATGGTGAAGTTGGACTGGAGGCCGACTAACTCGGCATGGGCGCGGAGCATTCGCGCGGCGACCGAGTGGAAGGTGCCGAGCCACGGCATTCCCTCGATCGTGCCGCCCGAGATGCGCGCGATACGCTCCTTCATCTCGCGCGCGGCCTTGTTGGTGAAGGTGACCGCGAGAATCTCGCTCGGCCAGGCTTGGCGCGAGGCGATGAGGTGGGCGAGGCGGGCGGTCAGCGCCGATGTCTTGCCGGTGCCGGCGCCGGCGAGGACGAGAACCGGGCCTTCGGTGGTCAGCACGGCCTCGCGCTGGGGGGCATTGAGACCGGTCAGATAAGCGGGCTCGCCAGTCGTCGAAGGCGCGGTCAGGGAGGGGGATTCGGGCACCGATCAGGATTAGGGGAGCAGGAACGAAACGGCAACCGCGAGCCGCGCGAAGTTATCCGCGATATCCCCGTTATCCACAGGACTGGTGCTAAAGTTTCCGCTTTGAGCGACTCGGAGCGAGGCGCATAGATGAGTGGTGATCGGGGCAGCGGCCTTGGCCACTTCGGAAACGGAGCGACCAGGAACCGATGCACCGATCTCCGCCGGCAGGCGATGGTGGTGCAGATGAGACGTTGAAGTCCCTCGGGATGTAGGCAGATCGGAAGTTCACTGGACCAGTCGGCAAGAGGCGCCGGAAGAGTCGATCTTTCTGTCGCAGCTGCCCGAACTCGCAAGAGGGAAGGAAAGCGCGAAAAGAGGGTTGATCCAAGAAGGGCCGCGACAAGGACGCTGAACACGGTCTTAGGATCGGGATCATCATCCAGACGCGACGCCTGAGCTGGTGAGCTAGGATCGAAGGACGGGGGAGCGCAAGCGATCCAGGTCACGAACACCGGCAGATCTAACGCTCGGCGCAGTGGGGGCTGGCAGCAATGCCGGCCCCCATTTCTGTGCGCGGGCTGGCAGCAATGCCGGCCCCCATTTTTCGTTCCAGGTCCCAGTCTCCACCTGCGTGCCTTCCGTCCACGCTCCATCCCAGCTAGAGCCTTGGCGATGGCCAAAGCCGATCGCCTCGAACGAATGGACGTCCGCCGGGCCGAGCTTGAAGTGGAATATCACGCGGCGCTCATCGCCGCTCTGCGCATCGCGGCCGATGGGACATGGGGCCTGTTCGATCACAAGCCTGACCGTGCCGCGCGTGCCCGCACTGCGCCGCTACTCGCCGAACTCACCGCTTTCGGCGACGAAATCGACGATTTGCGCGCGGCCCTCGGGCTCGGTCCCTTCGCCCTGCACCACGCATTCCTCGCCGCCCGCGGCCCGGTCGCACCGAACGAAGTCGGCGAGCCGAAACAGGCGCAGGCATGGCTCGGCCGGCTGGCGCGCGCGGAAGGGGACCACCCGGGCTGACGAGCGATCGGCGGAGTCGGCCTCGCCGTACCCCTTGATTCACGGCCAAGAATATCGGCAGTTTCAAGCGGTCTATGCGCCGGGGGGATGCGGGGCCGCAGCGGTCGGCCTGATGTCAATCGACGATGATGGTCGCGCTCATGCCCATCAGCTTGTGCCCGAAGTGGGTGCACCTCGCCTTGTAGAGCCCACGTGCTGGGGTGAGGACGACGCTCACGGCGGCGTGGAAGGGAAGATCGACTTCACCGCCCTCGACCGGACCGGCGAGCGCGGCGGCGTGGGCGAAGAAAGCCGGTGCGGTGAAGTCGTGGCTCGAGCCCGAGGCGTTGGTGAAGACGAGCCGCACAGGCTGGCCGGCGGCGAGGTGGATCGTCGCGGGCGCGATGCGGAAATTCGACACGGTGATGGGCACGGTCGCGGGCGCTTGCGTGGCGGCGGCGGCGGCCGACGCGATGGCGATGGCGGGTGCGAGCATCGTCAAGAACAGGGAGTGCTTCATGTCATCCTCCATCGGCCGGGAACCGGGCGAGTTTACGCCTGTTCGGGGTCGATGGCGAGGCTGTCGGGTGGCGGCGGAGATGACGCCCGGCCAACGAAACGACGCGGATGCGAAAGACCCGACCTTGGGAAGGACGGTGCTGGTGCTCGCCGGGGAGAATCAGGCGAGCATGTTCGCGGGGACGCGGCCGCCGTCGTCGGCCAATTGCTGCATCGTCGCACGGTGGAGCCACATGTTCATTTTGGCCGAACCATCCTTGGTGCCGGTATAGCCGAGCTCGGTGGCGAGGGCCTCGCGGTTTGACAGGCTTGAATCGATCCCGAGCAACTTCATCAGGTCGACGATCGAGGTCTTCCAGTTGAGATCGGGATTGCCCTTGTCGCTCGAGATCTGGTTGAGGACCGCCTCGACGTCGACCGGGGCCTAGGTCGCGTCAGGGGCCGTGTCGACCGCTGTCGAAATGGCGAAGTCTGCGTTGGCCTGCGCCTGCGGATCGGCGGTTTGCGCCGCCGCCGGATGGCCGAAGATAGCGTCCTTGATCGCGGAGAAAATGCTCATGACTTCAGGCCTCCATGCCGTGCTTCAGGTCGCTCATCCGGTCGTGGCCTTGGCGGACCGAGGCAAACGCT
>JANMWM010000013.1:0-23777 GCA_031394005.1 Sphingomonas sp. | reverse complement strand
AAGTCCTCAGACTCCCTGAATGCCTCGATCGACACCCCCCAGGTCGACAAGCCGTTGCTCGCCGTCCTGCGCGGCGAACGGCGCGATCCCCCGCCGTTGTGGATGATGCGCCAGGCCGGCCGTTATTTGCCCGAATATCGCGCGCTCAGGGCCACGAAAGACGGATTCTTGGGCATGGCGTATGACCCGGAGGCAGCCGCTGAAGTCACCCTCCAGCCGCTCCGCCGCTTCGCCTTCGACGCCGCAATCCTGTTCAGCGACATCCTCATCGTTCCCCATGCGATCGGCCAGCATCTCGAATTCGTTGCCGGTGAGGGACCGCGGCTCTCGCCTCCGCTGATGAATGCCGCGCTGGAGGGCCTGCAGCCAGCCATGGAGCACCTCGAGCCAATCTATCGCACCGTGGCAAGGGTAAAGGCCGCTTTGTCGCCTGAGACGACATTTTTGGGGTTTGCCGGTAGCCCGTGGACGGTGGCGACCTACATGGTCGCAGGTCAGGGCAGCCGGGAGCAGTCCGACACACGCCGCCTCGCCTATTCCGACCCCACGCGCTTCCAAGCGATCATCGAACGGATCGAGGAAGTCACGCTGACCTACCTTTCGGGACAGGTCGAAGCCGGGGTTGATGCGCTGCAATTGTTCGATAGCTGGTCGGGCAGCCTTGCCCCGACCGAATTCGAGCGCTGGGTCATCGCGCCGACCGCTCGACTGGCCGCGGCGCTGAAGGCACGCCATCCGCACATCCCCATCATCGGCTTCCCCAAGGGCGCCGGGGGCAAGCTTGCCGCCTACGCTTGCCTCACCGGGGTCGACGCGCTTGGCCTCGACGAGACCGTCGACCCCGCCTGGGCCGATGCCGAACTTCCCAAAGGCTTCCCGGTGCAGGGCAATCTCGATCCGCTCGCGCTGATCGCCGGGGGCGACACATTGCGCGCCGCGGTCGAGCGAATCCGATCGGCTTTCTCCACTCGCCCTCACATCTTCAATCTTGGCCACGGCATCCAGCAGGACACGCCGATCGACCATGTCGCACAGCTGGTTGCGCTGCTAAAGGCGCCTTCATGAACAACTGGATCGGTTTCCTCGGCAACGCCTATCCGTGGGTCATGGCGGCGCATGTCACCTTCGTCATCTTCTGGATAGCGGGGCTGTTCCTGCTCCCCCGCTTTTATGTCTATCACCATGCCACGAGCCCCGGGTCGGTCGAGGATCGCGCCTGGATCGAGCGTGAGGCGCGCACCCGGGCAATCATTCTCACCCCGGCGATGGTTATCGTCTGGCTGCTCGGCCTGCTCCTCGCGTTCCACATTGGCGCATTCGGGCAGCACTGGTTCGACGCCAAGCTGAGCCTCGTCATCTTGCTGACTGGCTACCAAGGTTGGCTTGGCAGCTACGGCCGCAAGCTGGCCGACGGCAACCGGCCCCTCGCCAACAAGACGCTGCGCATAATGAACGAAGTTCCCGGCATCGCCACCGCGCTGATCGTAGTGTTGGTGATCGTGAAGCCTTTTTAGGTGGAACGGCAACCGGGACTCGACAACGCTTTAGCCCCGACACTTAAAAACGGCTCGCTTCGTCGTATCTTGACTTGAACAGGTCCGAGACCTAACGGCCGACATCAGACGGCCGCGCCGGCCTGTTTCCCCTTTGGCGGTGCGCGCCCCATTCCGAGCGGCGTCCTGTCGCGCGACGAACTTCCCTTTCGCTCTCATCCACGAGCCCGACATGCATCTTAAAGATTTAAAGAAAAATACCCCTGCCGAACTCGTCGCGATGGCCGAAGAGATGGGCATCGAGGGCGCCTCGACGCTTCGCAAGCAAGACCTCATGTTCTCGATCCTCAAAGTCCGCGCCGAATCGGGCGCCGAGATCATGGGCATGGGCACGATCGAAGTCCTTAACGACGGCTTCGGCTTCCTGCGCAGTCCCGAGGCCAATTACCTCGCCGGCCCTGACGATATCTACGTCGTTCCCCAGCTCGTCCGCCGTTTCGGGCTGCGCACCGGTGACACGATCGAGGGCGAGATTCGCGGCCCCAAGGACGGTGAGCGCTATTTTGCGTTGACTCGGATCACCCAGATTAATTTCGACGAGCCCGACGCGGCCCGCCACCGCGTCAATTTCGACAACCTCACCCCACTTTACCCCAACTCGAAGCTGCGCCTCGACACGCTCGACCCGACCGTCAAGGACAAGTCGGCGCGGGTTATCGACATCGTCAGCCCCCAGGGCAAGGGCCAGCGGGCGCTGATCGTTGCCCCGCCGCGCACCGGAAAAACCGTGCTTTTGCAGAACATTGCCAAGGCGATCACCGACAACCATCCCGAGGTGTTCCTGATCGTCCTGCTAATCGACGAGCGGCCCGAGGAAGTTACCGACATGCAACGCAGCGTGAAGGGCGAAGTCATCTCCTCGACCTTCGACGAACCCGCCTCGCGCCACGTCCAGGTCGCCGAGATGGTTATCGAAAAGGCCAAGCGCCTCGTTGAGCACAAGAAGGATGTCGTCATCCTGCTCGATTCGATCACGCGCCTCGGCCGTGCCTACAACACCGTCGTTCCCTCGTCGGGCAAGGTGCTCACGGGCGGCGTCGACGCCAATGCGCTCCAGCGTCCCAAGCGCTTTTGTGGCGCGGCGCGCAACATCGAGGAACGCGGATCGCTGTCGATTATCGCCACCGCGCTGATCGATACCGGCTCGAAGATGGACGAAGTCATCTTCGAAGAGTTCAAGGGCACCGGCAACTCGGAAATTGTCCTCGATCGCAAGGTTTCGGACAAGCGAATCTTCCCGTCGCTCGACGTCGGCAAGTCGGGCACCCGCAAGGAAGAGCTGCTCGTGGATCAGTCGACGCTCTCGAAGATGTGGGTGCTGCGCCGCATCCTCATGCAGATGGGCACGATCGACGCGATGCAGTTCCTCCTCGACAAGATGAAGGACGCCAAGTCGAACGAAGATTTCTTCGCCAGCATGAACCAATAGCTGGGCGGGCAAATCCGGCACGCTTCACGCGTGTCGGTTTGCCGGTTTCGAGCTAGAGCGCGATGATGATACCCACCCTCAACTTCGCCTCGGCGCTGACCCCCACGGGGCTCGCCAGCCTCGGCCAGATCATCCTTGGTGACCTCACCATGGCCGGCGACAATGTCGTCATCATGGGGACCATTGCTTCGGGCCTGCCCGACAAGCAGCGCCGGAAGGTCCTCCTCCTCGGAATCGCGATTGCGTTGGTTTTCCTGATCGGCTTCGCGCTGATCGCGACGCAATTGCTCAAGATCACCGGGCTCCTCTTCGCGGGCGGTCTCCTGCTGCTGTGGGTTGCCTACAACATGTGGCGCGAACTTCGCCCCGCAAAAACAGTGATCGCCGACGATCCCGACACCGCCGCGATCGAAGGCCCGTCCGCCTCCAAATCCTTCCTCAAGGCGGCGTTCCAGATCACCCTTGCCGACCTGTCGATGAGTCTCGACAATGTCCTCCTCGTCGCCTCGATCGCGCGTGATAATCCCGCGTTGCTGTTCATCGGTCTGACCTTCTCGGTCCTCCTGATGGGGCTCGCCGCGAACCTCGTTGCTCGCCTCGTCCAACGCTATCACTGGATCAGCTGGATCGGCTTCGTCGTCATCCTGTGGGTCGCCGGTAACATGATCCACGACGGGTGGGTCGGCGACGCCCACATCAAGGGCATCACCAGCTTCTTCGCCTGACCGCCTGACCGCCTGACTTGCAGGCGCGGCGCGGCGTGGGCATGGCACGATCCATGGAAATCGTCGCCCTCTTGACTCCCTCCGCGCTGACCGCGCTGATCGAAATCCTCCTCATCGACATCGTGCTTGCCGGCGACAATGCGATCGTCGTCGGCGCGCTCGCCGCGGGCCTCTCCGTCGACCAGCGCAAGAAAGTCATCATGCTGGGGGTCGCTGCCGCACTGGTCCTACGCATCTTCTTCGCCCTCGTCGTCTCGCAACTTCTTCAGATCGTCGGCCTGGTCCTCGCCGGCGGATTCCTCCTCCTGTGGGTGGCGTGGAAGATGTACCGCGAGCTCCGCCACGCCCAAGCCAATTCCGGCAGTGCCGAGTTCGCCGGGGACGAGCACAGCGGCCTCAAGCCCGCGCGGAGTTTCGCCAGCGCCGCCTGGGGCGTGGCGCTCGCCGACGTCTCGATGAGCCTCGACAATGTGCTCGCCGTCGCCGGCGCTGCGCGCGATCACCCGCGGATCCTCGCCTTCGGGCTGGTCCTGTCGGTCATCCTGATGGGCCTCGCCGCCAACGTCATCGCCAGATATATCGAACGTTTCCGCTGGATCGCGTGGGTCGGCCTTGCGGTCATTCTCTACGTCGCGTGCAAGATGATTTACGAAGGCTGGCACGAAGTTGCCCCGCACCTCGCCTGACATGCATTTGGGCGACACCATCGTCGCGCTGAGCAGTGGGCTACCCCCTGCCGCGATCGCTATCATCCGCACCAGCGGCCCCCAAGCCAACGCCGCTGCTGAAGCCCTCACCGGTCGGCTCCCTTCTCCACGCCAGGCCTCGCTGCGCACCCTTAGCGATCCGCGGACGGGCGCCGAGCTCGACACTGCGCTCCTCTTCCGTTTCGATGCCCCCAACAGCGCGACCGGCGAAAATATCGTGGAATACCAATGTCATGGAGGCCGAGCTGTGGTCGCCGCGATCCTCGACGCCTTGATGTCACTCGGCCTTCGACAGGCGGGACCCGGCGAATTCACTCGCCGCGCCCTCGCCAACGGCCGCATCGACCTGACCGAGGCCGAGGGACTCGCCGACCTGCTCGAGGCCGAAACCGAATCGCAACGCCGCGCCGCGCTCGCGCTGGCCGGCGGCGCCCTATCGCGTCAGGTCGACGCGTGGCAGTCGCGAATCCTCAACCTGTCCGCCCAAGCCGAGGCCGCAATCGATTATGTCGGTGACGAGGACGAAACCGCGACCGACACCGCCGCGCTCCAGGCACAATCCCTTGATCTCGCGGCCGAACTCGGCGGCTGGCTAGCCCGGCCACGCGCCGAGCGCCTGAAGGACGGTATCCGGGTCGTCATCGCCGGCCCACCGAACAGGGGAAAATCGAGTCTTGTCAACGCGCTCACGGGAAGCGACCGCGCGATCGTCACCGATATTCCCGGCACCACGCGCGATTCGATCGAGGTCCCGTTAGCCATCGACGGCATTCCTCTCCTCCTCGTCGACACTGCCGGCTTGCGCGATACGGTCGATCCGGTTGAGGCGATCGGCGTCGCGCGGACTCAACATGAAACCGAGCGAGCGGATATCCTGCTCTGGCTCGGTGATCCCGACCACCGTCCCCTTCACGCCAATCTTTTGGTCGTCCATTCAAAGAGCGACTTGGGTCAGCTTGACCCGACCGTCGCCTTCAATGTGTCGGCGGTCACGGGTGCCGGGATCGCGCAATTGCTGGGCAGACTAGCGACTATGGCGCGGGCGCTCCTCCCGGTCGAAGGCGAGGTCGCGCTCAACCGGCGCCAAGCGGGGGCCATCGCCGATGCGACTTGCCTGCTGCGCGAGTCGCCGACTAATCTCTTGCTGCTGGCCGACACGCTTCGAGCGGTTTGTGTGGTCTTCGATCGCCTGACCGGACGCGCCGGGGTCGAGGAGGCGATCGATGCGTTATTCACTCGCTTCTGTCTCGGCAAATGATGTTCCACGTGGAACAGTTCGTCACCCTTTCAAGGACGGGCAACTCAGTTTCGTTTGGCGAGGTCGGGGTCGGTTCTTGCGACAAATCCAACCGCACGGTAAACGCCTCGCGATGTACGATGTCCTGGTCCTCGGTGGCGGCCACGCCGGCTGCGAGGCTGTAGCAGCCGCCGCGCGACGCGGCGCGCGCGTCGGCCTGATCAGCTTCTCGGCGGCAAACCTGGGCCAACTCTCCTGCAATCCATCGATTGGCGGGGTCGGTAAGGGGCATCTCGTCCGCGAGCTCGACGTGTTCGACGGCCTGATGGCTCGCTGCGCTGACTCCGCGACCATCCACCGCCGGATGCTTAATCGCAGCAAGGGCAGCGCGGTCCACGGCCCCCGCATCCAGGCCGATCGCTCCGCCTACCGCGCTGCGATTCACTCGATGATCACTACGGCTGGCGTCACTGTCATCGAGGGTGAAGTTGCCCGCCTGCGCGTCCATGGCGAGGTGCTTTCAGGGATAACTTTGACAAGCGGGATTAGCCTCGATTGTCGGGCGCTGGTTATCGCTACTGGCACCTTCCTCGGCGCCAGATTATTCTGCGGACTCGAAGAGCGCCCCGGTGGCCGTGTCGGCGAGCGGTCCTCGCTTGGGTTGGCCGATCAGGTCGAGGACCTCGGGCTCGCTGAGGGTCGGCTCAAGACCGGCACCCCGCCACGGCTCGACGGACGCACGATCGACTGGGCCAAGCTCGAGCGGCAGCCGTCGGAGCCGCCGAGTTGGTCGATGTCCGCGTCGTCACCGTCACTCAACCTCCCGCAGGTTGATTGCGCGATCACGCGCACGAACCCGCGCACGCACGAAATCATCACTGCCAACCTCGACCGGTCGCCCCTTTTTGCCGGCGTTATCGAAGGCCGCGGACCGCGCTATTGCCCGTCGATCGAAGACAAGGTGAAGCGCTTCGCCGATCGCGACGGCCACCAGGTTTTCCTCGAGCCCGAAGGTCTCCAAACTCAACTCGTGTACCCCAACGGTATCTCGACCTCGCTGCCCGCAGACGTTCAGTGTGAGTTCGTCCGCACTATCCCCGGACTCGAACGTGTCGAAATTGCCCAGCCAGGCTATGCAGTCGAATACGCTTTCCTCGACGCTCGTCGTCTCGACACGCGGCTTGCCCACGGCGACATTTCAGGTCTGTATCTCGCTGGCCAGATCAACGGCACCACCGGATATGAGGAAGCGGCGGCCCAGGGAGTCGTCGCCGGACTGAATGCCGCAGGCCATGCTCTCGGCCTCCCTCCCGTGACCTTCGATCGCGCGTCGAGCTACATTGGCGTGATGATCGACGACCTCACACTTCACGGCGTCACCGAACCCTACCGGATGATGACCGCTCGCGCCGAGTTCCGCCTCTACCTCCGCGCTGACAACGCTTCCTCCCGGCTCGGCCAGCAGGCGATCGACGCTGGCTGTGTCAGCGACGAGCGTCGCAAAATGATCGAAAATCGCAGCGTCGCATTGGTGGCGGCCTCGGCGCTGCTAGATCGACGCGCGCGCGGAAGCGAACTGGTCGCCGATGGCGCACCGACCTCGCACACGCTGCGCGACTGGATTGTCCGTCCCGATTATCGCGACGCAGCGATCGCGCAACTGGAGAGCGCATCCGAAATCGAAGAAGTCATCGCCGACGCTGAATACGCTCCCTATTTGCGGCGGCAGAGGAGCGAATGGGTAGCATTGGGGGGCGATAGAAACGTCAACATCTCATCGAACTTCGCCTTCTCATCCGTTCCCGGGCTATCCAGGGAGATGGTCGAACGCCTGACGTCCGCCCAGCCCGAAACGCTGGCTCAAGCCGGTCGCGTGCGCGGCATCACGCCCGCTGCTTTGTCCGCGCTCCATTTCGCGCTTGTCCGCGCCGCCGCGTGATCAGCCGGCTGGAGGAGGTCTGCGGGCGGAGTGTTCCACGTGAAACATTCGAAAAGCTCGAGGCATACGGCGCGCTTCTCATCGAAGAATCGAGCAACCAGAACCTCATAGCTGCGTCGACTATCGACCATCTATGGGATCGTCACCTTCTCGACTCCGCCCAGCTCTTGCGCCTCGCGAGACCGGGCGACTGGATCGACATCGGCAGCGGAGCGGGGCTCCCCGGCGTGGTGATCGCCATTCTCACCGGCGAGCCGGTCACGCTCGTCGAACCACGTCGCCTGCGCACCGAGTTCCTTCATACCGTCAGAACTCGCCTCGCCATCAACACTATTACCATCGTTCGCGGCAAAGCGAGCGCGGCAACCGCGAAATTCGACAACATAATCGCGCGCGCCGTCGCCCCGGCGAACGACCTCCTCGCCTTGGCCCTCCATCTGTCCCATTCGAAGACCGTCTGGTTGCTTCCAAAGGGCCGCACCGCGCAGAAGGAACTGGATGATCTCCGCGCCGCATGGCAGGGTGCTTATTGCCTGAAGCCGAGCCTGACCGACGAAGCCGCGTCGATCCTGCTCGCCACCGGGGTGAAGCCGAGGGGAACGCGATGATCCGGATTGCAATCGCCAACCAGAAGGGTGGGGTCGGCAAGACCACAACCGCGATCAACCTCGCCACTGCGCTCGCTGCAATTGGCTGGAAAGTTCTGCTTGCCGACCTCGACCCGCAGGGTAACGCCTCTACTGGCCTTGGAGTCCCGCAATCGGCCCGCGCGCGCTCGAGTTACGACGTGCTGATGGGTGAAGCGACGATCGCCGAATCGGTTATTTCGACCCGGGTCCCGCGCCTGGATATCCTTCCCGCAACGGTCGATCTTTCAGGCGCCGAGGTCGAACTCGTGACGATGGACCAGCGCACCCACCGACTCGCTCGCGCGTTCGACGCCGCACCGCCCGGCCGCTGGGATATCTGCCTGATGGACTGCCCTCCCTCGCTCGGGTTGCTCACAGTCAACGCCCTGGTGTCGGCGCAACAGCTGCTCGTCCCACTCCAATGTGAGTTTTTTGCTCTTGAAGGGCTGAGCCAACTTCTTCATACGGTCGAGCGAACCCGAGTGACCTTCAACCCTTCGCTTGCCATCCTCGGGGTCGCGCTGACGATGTTCGACCGCCGTAACAACCTCTCCCAGGCCGTCGCCGAGGATGTCCGCGCCTGCCTCGGCGTGGTAGTTTTCGAGACCGTCGTCCCGCGCAACGTCCGCCTGTCCGAAGCCCCGAGCCACGGTCTCCCTGCCCTCATCTACGACCTGAAATGCCCCGGATCTGAGGCCTATGTGAAGCTGGCGCGAGAAGTGATCGTTCGCCTCAGCCGCGTTGCCGCGGAGGCCGCATGAGCGGCCTGAGCCGAGGGAGGACCGGCCACATGAGCAGCCGCAGCCAAGAAAGATCGGCCGCATGAACGACCTCAGCCAGCAGGGGTTGTCCCGATGAGTCGGCGTCCGGGATTGGGTCGTGGCCTGTCCGCGCTGATGGGTGAAGTAACGCGTACCGAACCCGAGGAAGCGCCGTTACCCAACTCAGGCACCATCCGCGAAATCGATATCGGGCTGATTTACCCAAATCCCAATCAGCCGCGCGCACATTTCGATGTGACGGCAATTGATGAGCTGGCAGAATCAATCCGCGAGCGCGGGGTCATCTCGCCGATCCTCGTCCGTCCGGTCGATGGCGGCTATCAGTTGATCGCCGGCGAGCGGCGATGGCGCGCGGCGCAGCAGGCGCAGCTCCACACCATCCCGGCGATGATCAAGGCGATCGACGATGCCTCCTCGGCCGAAATCGCGCTGATCGAGAACATCCAGCGCGAAGACCTCAATGCGATCGAGGAGGCCGAAGGCTACGCCAAACTGATTGCCCGCCATGGTCACACCCAGGACCAGCTCGGCAAGCTCGTCGCCAAGTCGCGCAGTCACGTCGCCAACCTGCTCCGTCTGCTCGACCTCCCCGCCGACGTCCGCGAACTGCTCGTCAATGGCGACATCAGCATGGGTCACGCGCGTGCCATCATCGGCGCACCCGACGCCTCGGCGATCGCCAAAGACATTGTTGCGCAAGGACTTACCGTCCGGCAGGTCGAGGAACGCGCGCGCGCCGCCAAACCGGCATCGACCCGCGCGGCGTCGCCAGGTCGCAGCGCCAAGCCAGTCGACGCCGACCTCGCCGCGCTCGAGCGCCAGCTCGGCGACCTGCTCGGCCTCAAGGTCAAGGTAGCGCATTCGGGCGCCGGGGGCACCGTCAGCCTCGCTTACTCCAGCCTCGACCAGCTCGACATGATCTGCCAGCGGCTCACCGGCGAACCAATTTAGACATTACCGCCGCGCCGCGCGCGCGATCGCGACCAGTTCCTCGCCGAGCGTGGCTTCGTCCGGCGCCGAACTGAGCATCAGCCGCCGCTCGAGCCCGCTGACCCGCTCAGCGAGTTGCGCCAGTCGTGCCGCACTCCATTGCGACAACAACCGCTGGAGAATCGCTTTATCCCTCCAGAACAATGTCTTGCCCATTGACATCAAGACGCCATCGACGCGCTCGCCCTGCTCAATCCGCGCCCGCAGCGGGGCGAGCTGGAGCATCCGCCGCTGTAGCGACCGCACGATCGGCACGACCTCCGTCGCCCCCGGCGACAACCGCTGGAGCGCGTCACTAAGCTCCGCCAGACGGCCGTCGAGCGCGAGATCCCCGATCCGCTGCCAATCTCCTTCGCCGCCTTCCGCGCCCAGCCGCTCGACCGTCTCGGGATCGAGCTCGCAGACCGCCTCCACGCTGGCGCCCAGATAAAGCGCATATTTCGCCATTTCGGAGGCGATGATCGCCTGGTTCGCTCCCGCCGACGCCGCGATCCGCGACGCCAGCTCGCCGCTGACCCGCAACCCTTCCGTGCGGGCCAGTTCGATCACGATCCGGTCGGCGTCGCGACCTTCCGGCAGGTAGGACGTGTGCGCCCACGCTCCTCGATCTCCCTCGGCCAGCTTGAGCAGTGCCGAACTCTTCTTGAGCTGGCCGGCGATCACGATCGCGACGCTCTCCACCGCCGGCGCGGCGAGCAACCCCGCCACTCCCTCGGCGATCTCGTCCCCCCCGGGCTCGATCCACAGCAGTCGCTTGTCGCCGAACAACCCCATCGCGCTCGCCTCGTCGGCCAGCAGCGCGGGATCTCCCTTGACCGCTCCCGCCGTGACGACGAACCGTTCGGCCCCCAGGCTCTTGCGCAGCCGATGCGCCAGCGCATGCGACCCCGCGTCATCGGGCCCATGGAACAGGTAAAAGCGCACTGCTGGATCGGGCAGGTCGAGGCTTGCGCCAAGCGTCGCCTTGTTGGCCTTCATCGCGCCCTCACGGGCGCCGCGGCGCGGCCGTCATGTAGCGCGCCAGCCGCGCGACGATCTGGTCGGCGACGAGCTGGCTCAGCCGCTCGGCGGCGCTCTGCTCGGCGACGACGGTGGCATATTCGGAGCTGACGACGTCGATCCCGGCGTCCGACCCTGCGGTCGCATCGACCAGCACCGCGCCGCTCGCCCGCTCGACCAGCCGATAGCGCGCGCGCAGCGTCCGCCGCTCGCGGGTCGTCGCCGCGTCTCCGCGAATGCCAAGACCCGTCAGCGTGTCGTCCAGCTCGACCTCGAGCCGGTAGAGGGCCGCTGGATGCTCACCGCCAAGCCGATCGACCAGCGCGTTGCGGGTCAGCCAGCCGCTGCGCTGCGGGATCGGGGCGACTTCGACCGAGCGCAGGCCGGTGGCCGCAACGCCCTGCGTTCCTCCTTCGTAGAGCGGGTGGAGGCCACAGCTGCCGAGGCTACTGAGCGGCAGCGACAGGGCAGCCAACAAAAGTAAACGACCGAAGTGCTTTGTTTTCATCACGCGACAATATTCACCAGCCGGTCGAAAACGACAATCACTTTACGCGGAGTCGCCCCGTCGAGCTGGCGAACGATCTTGTCGCGCCCCAGCGCGATTGCCTCGAGGGCGTCCTGGTCCATCCCACGCGCGACCGTCACCGTATCGCGCAGCTTGCCGTTGACCTGCACCGCGATGGTGACCGTCTGTTCCTCGAGCGCCACTTCGTCGACCGTCGGCCAACTCGTATCGCAAACGAAGCCAGTGTGTTGAGTAGCTGCCCAAGCCTCCTCAGCGAGATGGGGAAGCATAGGCGAGACGAGCTTTATCAGCGTCTCAATCGCGTTGACGCGGGTGGCAGACGGCTTCGCTTTCTCGATTGCATTCGCCAACTCGTAGATTTTGGCTACTGCTTTATTAAAGCGAAGCGCCTCGATTTCTGTCCCGACGCTCGCGATAGCTCGATTCACCGCTCTATCGAGATCGGCATCGCCGCCTAACTCAACTTCAACAGCTGTGAATAGTCGCCAGAGTCGCTGGACGAAGCGCCACGTTCCCTCGATCCCGCCTTCCGACCATTCCAGATCGCGCTCGGGGGGCGAGTCCGACAGCATGAACCAGCGCACCGCGTCCGCGCCGTAGCGGTCGACGATTGGCTCGGGATCAATCACATTCTTCTTGGACTTGGACATCTTCTCGATCCGGCCGCGGATCACCGCGGTTCCCGTCGCCCGCTCGATCAGCGTCGCACCCGGCGCATCGTCGACCTCGTCCGGCCCGAGCCAGCGCCCGTCGAGGGACCTGTACGTCTCGTGGGTGACCATCCCCTGCGTGAACAGCCCCTTGAACGGCTCGGCAATCCCGATCTTGCCGATCTTCTGAAGCGCCCGGGTCCAGAAGCGGGCATAGAGCAAATGCAGGATCGCATGCTCCACCCCGCCGATATATTGCGCGACCGGAAGCCATTGCTCGGCCTCCGCCCGGTCGAACGGCTTATCCTTGGGCTGGCTGGCGAAGCGGATGAAATACCACGATGAATTGACGAACGTGTCGAGCGTGTCGGTCTCCCGCCGAGCCTCGCCGCCGCACTTGGGACAGACGGCATGACGCCAAGTCGGGTGGCGGTCGAGCGGATTACCCGGCACGTCGAAGGTCACATCCTCGGGCAGAGTGACCGGCAGTTGGTCGCGCGGTACCCCGACTGGCCCGCAAGCCTCGCAATGGATCACCGGGATCGGCGTTCCCCAATAGCGTTGCCGCGACACGCCCCAGTCGCGCAGCCGATATTGAGTCTTCCCCTCGCCCCATCCGCCAGCCTCGGCGCGGCGGATGACCTCGTCCTTGGCTTCCTCGCTCGACAGCCCGTCGAGGAAATCGGAGTGGACTGCGACGCCGTAGCCTGTCTCAGGAACATCGACCGAGGCATCGGGATCGCCGCCCTGCGGGATCACCACGCGGCGAATTTCCAAGCCATATTTGTTCGCAAATTCGAAGTCGCGGGCGTCGTGCGCGGGCACCCCGAACAGCGCCCCGGTGCCATATTCCATAAGCACGAAATTGGCGATCCAGACGGGCAGGCGCCGCTCCGGCTCGAGCGGATGCACCGCCTCCAACCCCGTGTAGAAACCGCGCTTTTCCGCCGTTTCAATCTCGGCTGCGGTCGTCCCGCCGGTCTTGCACTCGTCGATGAAAGCCTTCGCCCCACCGTCCCGCTGACCCACCGCGAGCGCCAGCGGATGCCCCGCCGAAACCGCGACAAAACTCGCCCCAAAGATCGTGTCCGGTCGCGTCGTGAACACCTCGACCCGGTCGATGTTGTCCTTGGCCCCCGCCTCGGGCTCGGCCAGCGCGAAGGCGAACTTCATCCCTTGGCTCTTGCCGATCCAGTTCTCCTGCATCAGCCGAACCTTGTCGGGCCAAAGGTCGAGCGTCTCCAGTCCGTCGAGCAGCTCCTCGGCAAAGTCGGTGATCCGCAAGAACCACTGCGACAGCTTGCGCCGCTCGACCAGCGCCCCCGACCGCCAGCCGCGCCCGTCGATGACCTGCTCATTGGCCAGCACGGTCGCGTCGACCGGGTCCCAATTGACCTCGCGTTCCTTGCGATACACCAGGCCGGCGTCGAGCAGATCGAGGAACAGCGCCTGCTCATGGCCGTAATAATCGGGTTCGCACGTTGCCAGCTCGCGGCTCCAGTCGAGCGCGAACCCAAGCCGCTTCAACTGCGCGCGCATCGTCGCGATGTTGGCCCGGGTCCAGCCGCCGGGGTGAACCCCCTTCTCCATCGCGGCGTTCTCGGCCGGCATCCCGAACGCATCCCAGCCCATCGGGTGGAGCACCTCGAACCCCTGCATCCGCCGGAAGCGCGCGAGGACGTCGCCCATCGTGTAGTTGCGGACATGCCCCATGTGGATCCGGCCCGACGGGTAGGGAAACATTTCGAGCACGAAGGTTTTGGGCTTGCCGCTCGCTGCGTCGGCGATGAAGCTCCCTGCCTCGGCCCAGCGCGCCTGCCAGCGCGCATCGGCCGCCGCGGGGTCGAAGCGGTCACTCATGGGGCGATCCGCTTAGCCGTGAACGGCGGAGCGGCGAAGGTCGCGGGCACGGGTCAGGATGATGTCTTCAAGCTTCTGCACCGTCGCCGCCGCGACCGGAACGTCGACCCACGCCCCGCTCTGGTTCACCTGGCGAGCGGCGGCGACGCGCAGCGCATCGGCGCGCAGATCCTGGTCGAGGATCGAGGCGGTAATCTTGACCCGCTCGTTTGGCGCGCGCGGGGTCGAATACCAGTCCGTCACGATTACCCCGCCGTTCGAATCGGCCTGGGTCAGCGGCGCGAACGACAGCGTATCGATCGCCGCGCGCCATAGATAGGCGTTGACCCCGATCGTCGTCATCCGCGACGGTGCGAGCGTCGTCGGCAGGCGCCGGTCGCGGGCGCAGCCGCCAAGCGCGAGCCCGGCGATGAGAAGGACGGCAAGGGGCGTGGAACGGCGCATTGGAAATCCTCGAGGTGGCGCGGGGGCGCGCGAACAATGTCAGCTTCGTGTAAGGAGCAGGCCGCGTCGCCGCAAGCGCATTAGGCGGCGCGCCGCGTCGCAACGCGCGTATGATGAACGCGTGGATTCGGACGCTGATTGTGCCTTGCGTGCCACAACGGGATCCTAAACTGACTCGGCTGTGGAACATCGCCTCGCGCGAAGCTATAAGGACGGGTCGGAGGGACGTGTGTTCAACGGGACCGAGTCGAAAACGCTGTGCCGCGCTGCTTTTGCAGCCTTGGTGGCGCTCGGGCTCGCTCCAGCGGCCTTGTTCGCTCGTGGCGACTCGCCGCGCCATGCCCCGCCGGTGTCACTCAGTTTCGATTCGCTCGGCAGCTTTACCCCCGCCGGCGCCGATCCGCGCCTTGTCGCTTCCTTCGCCAGCCGCGCCCCCGCGGCAAGTGACTTCCGCTTCACCCCCGCCGCCGCCAAGGGCCGCCCGGCCCAGTTGCGCGTTGCGATCCGCGCTCGTGCCGTCGCGGCGACCTCGGTCAAGCCGGGCACCGCTGCCGCGACCGATTCGCTGACCGCACTGACTCCCGCGACCTACAACCTTGGGGTCGCCCTGGGCTGGCGTCGCTTCGCCATGTCGGGCGACGTTGCCAAGGTGACCGGCGCCGGCTCCCCGCTCGGTGGCCGCGAGAGCGCCGCTTTGGCGCTATCCTACAACCTCAAGCGATTTACCGGCCGGGTCGCGGTCGATGCCGATCGTGGCGACGGCGCGCAGGTCCCCGCGCTGACTCGCAAGGACAATGTCGCGGTCGATCTCGGCGGCGCTTACTCGCTGACCCGCAATCTCGCGCTTACCGGCGGCGTCCGCTACAAGATCGAGCATGACCGCGTGGCGGCGCTCGCCGATCAGCGCCGTGACAGCCAGGCCGTCTACGTTGGAACCGCGTTCAAGTTCTGACCTGCTCGCCGTTTCGAAAGTTGTGATCTGATGATTTCCGCGACCGACCGGCGCTCGCATATCCTCGCGTCGATTGCGTCGGCTGCGCGCTCGGCCAAGCGCGATCCCGCCGACGTTACGCTGATCGCAGTGAGCAAGACCCGCAGCGTCGCTGAAATCGAAGCATTGATCGCCGCCGGTCAGCGCGACTTTGGCGAAAGCCGCGTGCCTGAAGCGCAGGACAAATGGTCCGCCCTGCGCGCCGCCCACCCCGACTTGCGCCTTCACTGCATCGGCCGGCTCCAGTCGAACAAGGCGGCCGAGGCGGTGGCCTTGTTCGACACGATCCATTCGCTCGACCGCGTCTCGCTGCTCGACGCGCTTGTCACCGCCGCGGCAAAGACAGGACGGACCCCAGAGGTCTACGTCCAGGTCAATATCGGCGACGAGCCGCAGAAGGGCGGCGTCCCCCTTGCCGGCCTCCCCACCTTCATCCAACAGGTTCGCACTTCGCCGCTCCCACTTGCCGGATTGATGGCCATCCCCCCGCTCGGCCCCGAACCCGGTCCGTTCTTCGCCCTTCTGGCAAAACTGGCGCGCCGCCACGGCGTCACCGGCCTCAGCATGGGCATGTCGGGCGACTACCCGACGGCGGTCATGCTGGGCGCGACGGTGGTACGCGTGGGCACGGCAATGTTTGAGGACTAGGTTCTTGCAGGCCCCGTTCCTCCTAACGAAGATGCCCGCTACGCCCTTGTTTCGTTGCGATATAGTCGGCGTTGTGAGGATTGGTCGGCATGTGGTGCGCGACCCGTTCGGCCACCCGCACTCCCGCCGCCTCAAGCCCCGAGAGCTTCGCCGGATTGTTGGTCAGCAGCCGCAGCTCGCTCACTCCCAGCGCGCGCAGCATCGCCGCCGCCAGCCCATAGTCGCGATTATCATCGGCAAACCCGAGACGGCGATTGGCATCGACCGTGTCGAGCCCGCGGTCCTGCAACTGATAGGCCCGGATCTTGTTCGCCAGCCCGATCCCGCGACCTTCCTGGCGCAGGTAGAGCAGCACTCCGCCGCCGGCCTCCTCGAGTAGCCGCAACGCCTCGTGCAGCTGCGGCCCGCAATCGCATTTGAGACTCCCGAACACGTCTCCGGTCAGGCACTCGCTATGCAGCCGCACCAAGGGGGGCCTGCCCCCGAACGCCCCGATCACCAGCGCGACATGCTCCTCGCCCGTCGCAGTGTCGCGAAACACCACGATCTGCGCCTCGTCAATATCGGCCACGGGCAACTTCGCGCGAGCAACGATCACCGCTTCGGCCGGTGCATCGAGAATGTCGCGCGCATGAGCCGCTAGCCCGACCTTGGCCTGACCTTCCAGCCACCACAGCGCCGGCAACAGCCCCGCGCGCCGCGCCAGCACCAGCCCCGCAGCGGCTTCCTCCTCGTCGGGAAGTGCGACCGGTCGCAACGGCCCGATCGGCCCGCGCGCCATGTCGAGCGCCGGATCCGCAATCGCCAGCGCGGTCCCGGCATCGAGCCATTCCGCCCGCTCGATCAGCACCGGCCGCGCCGGATCGGCGGCATTGCCCTCATTGCCCAGCCCGAGCGCCGCAGCCCGCTCGCCGCTGATCAACAGCCGCGCTCGCCCATCCGGATCGAGCAATTCGAGCATCTCTGACCCGCCCGTCTCGACCGACAGGAATGTACTCGCCGTCACGCCCACCGCGCGCCCGCCCCGAAGCGCGGCAATCGCCGGCTCGAGCGCGCCCGGTTTCAAAGCGAAAGCTCGACGACCAGCGGGACATGATCCGAGGGCTTTTCCCACCCGCGAACCGGTTCGAGCACACGGTGGCCGGTCGCTTGGCCCGCCAGCTCGGGCGACACCCACATATGATCAAGCCGCCGCCCGCGATCGCTCGCCGCCCAATCCTGCGCGCGATAGCTCCACCAGGTAAAGTTGCGGTCAGGTGCGGGAATGAACTGACGCCCAACGTCGACCCAGCCATGCGCCGCCTGCAGCCGCCACAATGCCTCGATCTCGATCGGGGTATGGCTGACGACATCCACCAGCGCTTTGTGGCTCCACACGTCGCACTCCAGCGGTGCGACGTTGAAATCGCCGACGATCAAAGTCGGCTCAGCCAACTTTTCCGACCAGCGCGTCATCCGCTCGAGAAAGTCGAGCTTCTGCCCGAACTTGGGATTGAGCACTCGGTCGGGGACGTCGCCCCCGGCCGGAATGTAAACATTTTCGATCCGCAGCCCGCAATCGAGCTGCGCCCCGACATGCCGCGCCTCGCCATTGTCCTGCCAGTCGTGGCGCAAATCGTCGTGCAGCGGCAGCTTGCTGACGATCGCCACGCCATGGTGCATCTTCTGCCCGTTGAGCATCTGGTGACGATAACCGAGACGGTGGAACAACTCGGCAGGGAACATCGAATCCATCGCCTTGGTTTCCTGCAGGCAGAGGATGTCTGGTGCCTCCTCGCACAACAGCCGCTCGACGATGCCAGCGCGCGCACGCACCGAATTGATATTCCATGAAGCGATCTTGAGATTGGTCACGGGCGCTCGTTATCTGGTTGCGAAGAACGGTGCCAGCCCGCACCCCTGCGCAGCCAACCTAATCAGTGTATCTTATGGCTGGCCGGGCGCGGCTGCGGGCTGGCACAGCCCTTCACCAAAAAGGTAAAGGCCCCCGCTCCGGGGGCATGGAGCGAGGGCCGACCAAGCGTATTCGTCACGCAAGGCGATCGCTGGCACCAAGGGTAACAGGGGAAACCCCCGGCGGCTCAACGATCGTTCTGACCTCTACGCGCGGGCTCCTGTCGGGGCGATGAACAAGTAGCTGTAAGCTACGCTTTCTAGGCCCGCACCATTACCCTCGACGCTTTTTTTGCGGTTCGGCGAACTGGAACGAGGTGTCGGGCACTGCGACATTATAGCGCTGCTGCTCGAGCTTGATCGTCGTCTTCTTGTTCTGCGCGTCGATCGCGGTCCAGCCTTCGAGCTGGAGTCCGCCTGGCGCTGCAGGAGACTTGACGAACGCCATGATCATCGTCCCGAACTCGGGGCGCCGCGCATCGCGCAACCGCACGAGCACCACGCGCGGATCCTTTACCGGAAGCGCGCTGGCAATGCGCCCGAGGTCGGGGTTCGATGACAGCAGCGGGGCGAGCGGCGAGTTGGCGATCGGCCAGCGGTTCTTCTGCCCGACGTCATAGTCGAGGAAATATAGGTTCAACCCGTCCGCGACCATCGCGATGTTGGCGCTCGATCCATAGTCGAACCGCGCCTTGCCCGGGCGCTTGAGCACCAGCTTGCCATTGAGTTGCTGCCCCTTGCCGTTGGTCTGAACGAAGGTCGCAGTCATCGAACTCGTCGCGGCAAGGCTGCGCTCGACCTGGCTAACCGCCGGATCGACTGCCGCCACCGCCGGCGCGGCCAACGCGAAAAAGGCAACCGGCGCGAGGGCGCGCAGGACGTTGCTTGAAAAGGACATGCAAATTCTCCGACAATGGCTTGGCCCGCGTCATGGCCGCGACCCATTGAATGCCCGCTGAACCCGCTCGTTCCACTCCGTTCAGCCGATCACAGCGGGTGCCCGTCGGTGTCCATCAGCACTTCGCGCCGACCGACGTGGTCCGGTTGCCCGACCTTGCCGTCCTTTTCCATCCGCTCGATCAGCCGCGCCGCGCTGTTGTAGCCGATGCGCAACTGCCGCTGGATATAGCTGGTCGAGGCTTTTTGGCTTTCCGCGACAGTCTGGATTGCCTTGCGATAGAGTGCAGTCTCGGCATCGTCCTCCTCGGTCGGCTGGCCGTCGAACAGATAGCCGCCGTCCTCGGGCTCCTCGGTGACCGCCTGGATATAATCGGGAAAACCCTGCTTGCGCCAATGATCAGCTACCGCGCGGACCTCGTCGTCGCTGACGAACGGCCCATGGACGCGCATGATCTGCTTGCCACCGGGCATGTACAGCATGTCGCCCTTGCCCAGCAGCTGCTCCGCCCCCTGCTCGCCAAGGATGGTGCGGCTGTCGATTTTGCTCGTCACCTGGAAACTGATTCGGGTCGGCAGGTTTGCCTTGATGACCCCGGTGATGACGTCGACCGAGGGTCGCTGGGTCGCCATGATCAGGTGGATGCCCGCCGCGCGCGCCTTCTGCGCCAGGCGCTGAATGAGGAATTCGACCTCCTTGCCCGCGGTCATCATCAAATCGGCGAGCTCGTCGACGATCACCACGATCTGCGGCAGCACGTCGTACTCGAGCTCCTCAGTCTCGTAGATCGGCTGTCCGGTCTCGGCATTATAACCGGTCTGAACGCGCCGCCCGAGCTGCGTCCCCTTCGCCTTGGCGTCGCGCACCTTGGCATTGAAGCTGGCGAGCGCGCGCACGCCCAAGCTGGCCATCATCCGATAGCGTTCCTCCATCTGCTCGACGGTCCATTTGAGCGCGCGAATCGCCTTCCCCGGCTCGGTCACCACGGGCGCCAACAGGTGCGGAATATCCTCGTACATCGACAGCTCGAGCATCTTGGGATCGATCATGATCATGCGGCACTCTTCCGGCCCCATGCGATAGAGCAGCGACAGGATCATGCAGTTCAAACCGACCGACTTGCCCGACCCGGTGGTGCCCGCGACGAGCAGGTGCGGCATCGGCGCCAAGTCGGCGATAACCGGATCGCCGGCGATATTCTTGCCCAGGATCAGCGGCAGCGACATATTCTGGTCTTCGAACGCCTGGCTCCCGATCAGCTCGCGCAGCGCGACCGACTCGCGCTTTACATTGGGCAATTCGATGCCGATCACGCTTCGCCCGGGGATCGTCGCGACTCGCGCCGACAGCGCCGACATGTTGCGCGCGACGTCGTCGGCGAGCTGGATCACGCGGCTCGCCTTGATTCCGCTTGCAGGCTCGAGTTCATACATCGTCACGACCGGACCCGGTCGCACCTCGACGATATCGCCGCGGACGTGGAAATCCTCGAGCACGCTTTCGAGCAATCGCGCATTGCGCTCGAGCCCGGCGCGGTCGATCTGGGTCTTGCCGCTCTCGGGCGGAGAGGTCAGCAGCTCGATTGGCGGCATCGCATAGCTGTCGCCAAGCGCAAGGCTCGCCTGCCCCGGCGTGCGACCCTTGCGTACGGCATCCTTGCGGCTGGCGGGGGCAATCGCGCTGCTCGATTCGGTCACTGCAACGGCGGGTCGCGAGCGCGGTGGGGCAGGAGCTATGTCCTCTTCGCGAATGCGGGTCTTGCGCGGCGGTTTGGCGCGGATCACCGCATCCGGGTCGCGGCGGAACAGCCTGCTGACCCACGCCCGCTCGTCATCGCCGATCGCGCAGGCAAGCCAGAACAGCGCAAGTCCCGCGATCGCCAGCAGCGCGAGCAGGCTCAGCCGCGCCGGTCCCGCGATCGATGAATTGCCGATCAGTCCCAGTCCCGCATCGATCGCATGCGCCCCGCCGAGCCCGAGCGCGCCGCCCCATCCGGCGGGCAGCCCCGAAACCGTCGACCCGCGCAGCAGGCCCAGGGCAACGCCTAACAATAGCACGCCTGCGACCGCGACGAGCAGCGATCGGGCAAATCGCCCGCCCGGCGCATCGCGCACCATCCGCAGCCCGAACAGCGCAATCACCGGCAGCAACAGGACCGCGCCGAGCCCGAACAAAAGCATCAGCAGGTCGCTCGCATAGGCCCCGAACCCGCCGAGCCAATTGACCGGCGGCCCGCCCGCAGCGGTGGTGAAGCTGGGATCGGTCGTGCTGTGCGTCGCCATCGCCAGCGCCAGGGCAACGGCCAGCGCGACCAGTACTCCGCCCATCGTCCGCCGCGCGAATCGGCGAATCGAAGATGCCAGCGTGTCGCGCCAGTCGGGCCCGAGGTCGCGCTTCTGCGCGCGCTGTGCAACGCTTGCCATTTGTTTCCCCCGCCGTCGTGGCGCCCTATCTCAGCGCACACAATGCCTTGACCGGGACTTCGCGTGCAAGGCTTTCCTCATCTTCAGCGCCGGCCTAGAGGGCAGATATGCAGCGAAGCGATGTCATCATCCTCGGTGGAGGCCTCGTCGGGCTAGCGCTCGCCGCCGCGCTCGACGCCAGCGGACTGTCGTCGATCGTGGTTGACCCGGCCGATCCCGATCGGCGCGTCGACGCCGCGTTCGACGGGCGCACCAGCGCGGTTTCATCTTCGTCAGCGCGGATGTTCGACGCGGTCGGGATCACCCCCCACTTCCCGGTCCCTGGCGGCCCGATCCGCCAGATCCGCACCTCGGACGGACTTGCCCCGGGAAGCCTGACCTTCGACGCGGGAGAGGAGGGCGAGCCGCTCGGCTGGATGCACGAGAATCGCAATTTGCGCTTCGCGCTGCGGGCGCGGGCCGAAGCGGGCAAGGCGATCACGCTGCGCTACAAGACCAGCGCGACCTTGGTTGACCGCGGCGAACACGGCGTCACGGTGATGCTCGACGACGGCGAGACGATCCATGCGCCGCTGCTCGTATCGGCCGAGGGCCGCAACTCGGCGACCCGCGAGGCCGCCGGAATCCGCATCGCAAAATGGTCTTACGATCACCGCGCGATCGTCTCGATCCTGCACCACGAGATTCCGCACGACGGTATCGCCTACGAAATCTTCTACCCCTCGGGTCCCTTCGCCCTCCTGCCGATGACCGACGACGAGTCAGGCGCGCGCTCGGCGATCGTCTGGTCGATTCGCGCGGAAGATGGCCCCGGCCTGCTCGCGCTCACTGACCAACAGTTCGCCGGTGAGGCACAAGCCGCGATGGGCGGTTTCCTCGGCGAGGTATCGATGCTCGCCCCCAGATCCTCCTATCCGCTCGGTTTCCACCACGCCGCGCGAATCACCGACAATCGCCTCGCGCTCGTCGGGGATGCGGCCCACGCGGTTCACCCGATCGCCGGCCAGGGGCTCAATCTCGGTTTCCGCGACGCCGCCGCGCTCGCGCAAGTCCTCGTCCAGGGCGCGCGCCTCGGGCTCGACCTCGGCGACCGCCAGCTGCTCGACCGCTACCAGCGCTGGCGCAGCCTCGACACGCTTATGGTCGCGATATCGACCGACGGGCTCAACCGCCTCTATTCCGTCCCTGGCAAGACCGCCGCCGCGGTGCGTCGCTTTGGCATGGGCCTTGTCGATCGCATCGGCCCGCTCAAGAGTCGGCTGATGTCGGAAGCACGCGGGACAAGCGGCGAGCTACCCCTCCTGCTTCGCGGGCTTCCAATCTGACGCGTTGCCGCCACACGTGCGGCAAAAACGAGTTTCCTCCCCTTCACATCGGGGCCGCAAAGGCTTAGCTGGCGCTCACTTATAACTTCGGAGACGCCGCTATACCACCGCCCTACCCGCGCCGATCGCAGGCGCCGCCGCAGTTTACCGGCCCCCGCTACAACGAGTTTATCCAGGCGCAGAAAGTCCGGGTGATCGACGAAAATGGCGAGAATCTGGGCGTGATGTTTACGCGCGAGGCATTCGAGCAGGCGCAGGGCGTTGGCCTCGACCTGGTCGAGATCAGCCCCAACGCCGACCCGCCCGTCGCCAAGTTCCTCGACATCGGCCGCTTCAAATATGAGGCACAAAAGAAGGCCAACGAGCAAAAGAAGCGGCAGAAGACGCAGGAGATCAAGGAGATCAAGATGCGTCCGAACATCGACGATCATGATTATGATACGAAGATGAAGAAGGTCGTGGAGTTCATCGAGGACGGCGACAAGGTCAAGGTGACGATGCGCTTTCGCGGACGCGAGATGGCGCACGGCCAACTCGGCATGGCGGTGCTTCAGCGCGTCCAAGCCGAAACCGCCGAAATCGCCAAGGTCGAGGCCCATCCGCGGATGGAAGGCCGGCAAATGCTGATGGTGCTTTCGCCGAAATAGGCTTGTCAGCTAACAAATTTGAAAGTGGCAAAGACTTGGTTGCCCTTACGGCAGCTTGGCTTTGCTGTATTGTGGCAACATTTGATTGTTGCATCTGTGCCGCAGAGGCGCGCGAAAGCGGCGGAAAGCTCTGCGCCTTGTTCCCAATGGCACACGAGCCGATTAGGCTTGGCGCCAATTACGAGAAAATAAATCTGGGAGGATGTTGGAATGAATAAGTCGATTTGGCTCGCGTCGGTCAGCCTCGCCACCTTCGCTGCGAGCCCCGCGTTCGCGCAGACCACAGGGCAGATCGACCCGACCACGCAGAACAGTCCGACCGCGAAGTCGGGCGCGGTGGCCAATACCGATACCGCCCAGACCCCAATCGACACGGGCGACATCATCGTCACCGCGACTCGTCGCAACGAAGCGCTGTCGAACGTCCCGCTCGCGGTTTCCGCGGTCACCGCCGAAACGCTGCGCAACTCTGGCGCAAG
>JANMWM010000002.1:0-7094 GCA_031394005.1 Sphingomonas sp. | reverse complement strand
GCGCGTGCTGGTCACCGAAATCGACCCGATCTGCGCGCTTCAGGCGGCGATGGAGGGCTTCGAGGTCGTGACGATGGAGGAAGCGGTCACCCGCGCCGACATCTTCTGCACCGCGACCGGAAACGCCGACGTCATCACCGTTGACCATATGCGCGCGATGAAGCCGATGAGCATCGTGTGTAACATCGGCCACTTTGACAGCGAGATCCAGATTGCGGCCCTCGGCAACATGAAGTGGACCGAAATCAAGCCGCAGGTCGACCTCGTCGAATTCGCCGACGGCAAGAAGATCATCGTCCTCGCCAAGGGCCGCCTCGTGAACCTCGGCTGCGCCACCGGTCACCCCAGTTTCGTGATGTCATCGAGCTTTACCAACCAGGTGCTGGCGCAAATCGAACTGTGGGGCAGCGCCGCCAAGTACGGCAAGGACGTCTATGTCCTGCCCAAGCACCTCGACGAAAAGGTCGCGATGCTTCACCTCGCAAAGCTGGGGGTGAAGCTGACCACGCTGACCGACAAGCAGGCCGCCTATATCAACGTGCCGCAAACGGGCCCGTTTAAGCCCGACCATTACCGCTACTAATTAGCGCAGGATTACCCCGACCGCCGGCCGCGCAGTTCGCACGTCGCGAGTTGCCGGCCGCTGAGGTCGCGCACGCTTAGCGACCAATGGGTGCAAGTCCGCCGTTCGAGCAGCGCGAACCTCTGCGGCCCGATGATTGAAATCAGCGACGCAACGCGCGGCCCCCATCGAGTGGTGCAAGCGAAACGACATCGCCGACCGCGGGCGGATTATCCTCGAACGTACCCGAGAATTCCGTCACGATCTGGCTTATACCAAGCTGTATTGATCACGACCCACGCGCCCATCTGCGGCGTCTGATGGTCATGATGCGCCAGGGTTGATCGACGAGCTTGTTCCACGCCTCGCAGCAGCGGTCGACGATGTTGTCGTGAGATGTGAAGACGCGGTTCGATAGCCAGTTATCGATGATCACGCCTAGGAACGACAAGCGCTCTTCGAGCCGCGCCAGCGGGAAGGCAGGAAAGGCCGTCGCGCCGAGCAACGACAGGCAGGCGAATGCGGCAATATGCTGGATCTTGTCGTTGGGATTGCCCGGCAAGGACGGCGGATGAGGCAACCACGCCATGGCCTGAGTAAACACGAGAGCGGCGAGGAATAATCTCAGCCAAGCCGAGCGGCTCACTCGTGCACCCCTGCCGTTTCGATCGTGACGTGGGAAAGCGACGGTAGCATGGCGAGTTTCGCTCGATAGTAGGCCTCGTTACGCCCGTCCCTGGTGACGACGCTAAGGATCGCGCCGAGATGACCGGGTCCGAGCCGCCACAAATGGAAGTCCGCCACCTGATCGCCCGACTCCTCGACAATTGCGCGAATGCGCTCGGTGAGCTTGCGGTCGGGATTGACGTCCAGCAGGATTCGGCCGGTGTCGCGAATCAACGAACACGACCAAGTGGCGATCAACACGGCGCCGATGGCGCCGGCGAGCGGGTCCATCCACAGCCAGCCGAGCGTTCGCGCCGCTATCAGACCCGCGATCACCAGCACCGATACCGCGGCGTCGGCCATGACGTGGATCACCGCGGCGCGCATATTATGATCGCGTGCATGGTCCGTCTCTGCATGATCATGACCGTCGTCGTAGGCGTGGTCGTGGTCGTGGTGATGAGCGTCGTCATGATCAGCATGATGCGAGGCGCCATGATGATGGTCGCCGCCGAGCAGCCAAGCGCTGACCAGATTTACAACCAGTCCGAGGACGGCAATGGGAATGGCCTGCCCAAAGTGAATCGGCCGGGGATCCAGAAAACGGGCCACCGCTTCATAACCGATGAGGAGCGCGATCATTGCCAGGATCACGGCGCTGGTGAACCCTGCGAGGTCACCGAGCTTGCCTGTCCCGAAGGTGAACCGCTCGTCATCGGCGTGGCGGCGCGAGTAGGTGTAAGCTACCGCAGCAAGGAGCAACGCACCGGCATGGGTCGACATGTGCAAGCCGTCTGCGATCAGCGCGATCGAGTTGAACATCAGGCCGCCGATGATCTCGAACACCATCATCGCGCCGCACAGCCAGATGACCATCCAGGTCCGCCGCTCGCTCGCCTCGTGGCCCGCTGCGAGAAAGACGTGGCTGTGCGCTGGAGAGAAGGAAGAGACGCCATTCATTTGAGATAGCTCCGGATGACGCCGATCAGCGTGGCGGCGGCATCCTGGTCGAGCGCGCTCGGATGCAAGTCATTGTCGACAAGATGGGTCTGGATGTGATCCTCGACGACCTCGGTCATCAGTCCGGCCAACGCGCCCCGCGCGCCCGCGATCCGGTGAAGCACCGTCTCGCAGTCGGCATCGCCGGCCAGTGCGCGCTCGATCCCCTCGATTTGTCCGCGCAGTCGCGCGACACGTGCCAGGAGCCGTTGCTTGTAATCGATGGTGTGCACGGACCGCTTATAGGATAGGGGGGTACCCTAAGCAACAGCCATTAGGCTAGTGTCAGGAATCAACTCTCGGCGTGACCCTCCTTCGAAAACAAGTAATTGCTTTTCGGCGATCGAAGCAGGGGCTGGATGGCTGATTTTGGGTGCGCTGCCGTCCTTCGACGATGCTCGTGAAACGACCGATGCTCCGGATCGGCGGTCCAAAAGCGGGCGGACAACAAACCATCAAAGGCGGATATGAGGCATTCGTCTGACGCGCTGAAACGGTCGGCCAGTTTACCGCTATGGCTCCGCCGCACTGCAATTGGGCGGGGTTTCTTTGTTTAACGCTATCGGCTGTTAGAACGACCTGCGGTCAGTTCGCCAAGCGGCGTAAGAGATCAAGCAGTCGGTGGGGGATAGCATTCGTTTGGTGTCGGAAAGTGCTTTCACAACCAGAAAAGTGCCAAATTTTTTAAACTGAAACCTTACCCGTGCAGATCCCTAGAAGATTTTTTTGCATACTTTAAGGAACAACAAAGGGATTTAGGTGGACGGATCGCGTCTTCGCCTTTAGAACCGGGTCCAAGCGGTTGAAAAAGATTGAAAACTCGGTTCGATTTTAAAATCTTCCTTGTCGTTTTGTTTCAGATGCTTACGGTCATCGGCCCGATGGCGGAGTGGTTACGTAGGGGACTGCAAATCCCCGCACGCCGGTTCGATTCCGGCTCGGGCCTCCACACAGTCGTGACGATTTCAGGCTCTTGGCAAGAACTGGACGAAAGTTTCGGACTTCTGCCCCAAAAACCCGATATATCAGTGTTGTTTGATACGTGAAGTGAGACCAAAATGTCGGGTTTTAGGGGCGATTTAGAGCTCAGTCTCCGGACACCTGTTCAGCAGCACGGATTGGTAAATGATGCGCTCCCTATTTGTGTGAGTTCGGACGGCCAGTTTGGATTCCCTGCCTCCCAAGCTTTAACAGCGGTTCCGCGTTATCTTCCAACTAGCGGCCCCAACACCTGCCGCTGATCCTCCCACGCAATGGGGACGTTCATCGAAAGGATCTGGTCGGTAGCAAGGGACAGTGAAATACGATTCTCCAGGATGGTGCGCTGCAGATCAGGTGCGAGTAGACCCAGGCTCATCGAACGCCGTCCTCGTTGGTCGCCAGCTTGCGCCTCGGCATGACGATCGAGATGCAAGGGTGAGGCGTTGTGCCTCTCAAGCGCTGCATGTGCTGCCTTTAGGCAAGTCACCAGAGCTGGATCGCTCGATCGCGGAACGGAGGTCGAGCCACCGTCAGCCTGTCGGCCCCAGCATCGCCCGCCTCGCAAAACTGGGGACTAGTCTCAGATCAAACGGATTGCGTGGGTCGATTCGGCGACGATCAGGTCGCCAATCTCCATCCGCTCTTGCAAGTGGGCGGCAGCGTCGCCCGCGGCCTCGTGGGGATCGAGAAAGGCGGTGCTATCGACCAGCAAATGAACCGAGCGCTCGCGGACCTCGGCACGCTTCAGAATGTGGCCAGCTTCGCTCCAGCTGAAGAGGGCAACTCTCTCGACGAACCGGGCGATGCGCTCGAGGATCATCGCCTCTATCGATGCTGCCCACGGCGAAGCACGTCGCGCCGCGCCGGACCGTGGTTGCGGCCCGGCAATAGCGATGCACAGACATAATAGCGGTAGATTTTCTTGCCGCGGTCATATCCGAAGCTTGGTGACATCGGCACGCCCTGAGCATCATGGATGACGCCGGTCAACGGGCAACTTGCAGCGCGCACCGGTCAGGCCGCATGGCTGCGGCGATTGCCGCGAAGCTTTGCCTCGACAAGACCGAACTGATCGCGCGCGACAATGGCGTCATGCTCACCGACATAAATCTCGCCGCGATGAGCAATCTCGCCAACGTAAAGCCGGTTCTGGAGCATGTGGTATAGTGCGCCACACACGATCCTGCCGCCACCGATCTGCCGTCCCGCGACGTTGGTGCGAGATTTGGAGTTCAAGGGCCACCAAGGTCAGAAGTGACCGCCAACGCAGACCGCACCTCCGCTTGGTTTCAAGCCACTTGGGCAAAAAAGTTACCGAAGTATAACTTGATCCCCGATGAACTCCAGCCCGACCGTCAGCAGCGCGCGGAACTCGTTATAGCCGCCCGTTCCGGGGTGATAGGCGTGGAAGAACAGCTGCGGCCGCCCGTCGAGCCCCGGCGCCACCGACGCATGTCCCGGCGCGAGCCAGGCCGCGGTCGAGCGGAGCACCGGCTCGGGCTGTTTGACGTAGGGGCCAAACAGGCCGTCCGCGACCGCGACCCCGATCCCGTAGGACGGACTAGTAAAGTCATTGCCGGCATAGAACAGCCAGTATCGCCCCTCTTGCTTGGTCACCCACGGCCCCTCGATCAGATGGCCTTCCCAGTCGAGATCATTGGCCAGCACGACCTGCGCCTCACCGATCAGCGACTGGCCATCGGGCGCGAGCCGCTGCGCCAGGATGGGCGTGCTCATATGCTCGACGATCGTATCGCCCAGCCCCGACCGGCGAAGCGTCTCACGCACCTTCGTCCAGTTGGCGAGCGCAGAGCGGATCAGCGGGTGCATCAGGAAAAACCGCTCCATCGGCCGCCGCGTGTTGGCCCATTCGCGCACCGCCGCGCAGAACGCCGCAGTGCGCTGGTCCTGTTTATTGTCGAACAGGGTCGGGATGAGTTGCGGCTGCTCCCGGAGCAATCCCGCCAGCGGCCGCGGCCAGTGGCTGTTCGTATCGCGCTTCCAGAACAGCACGGGCTCGCCGTCCAACGTGTTGATGTGCGAATCGATGACGCTGTCGCCGAGCAACGGTCGTCCCATATCGACCCACGGTCCCAAAGGATGCGGCGCCTTAGCAAGCCCGATCGACAGCGTGTTGTCACGATCGCGCGCGGTGAAGCTCAGCCAATATTCGTCGCCGACCCGCGCCAGTTCGGGCGCCCAGAAATCGGCCATCTGAGGCCCCGCCGCGGCCCACGCCGGCGTCTGCCCCTCCTGGAACACGAACCCGACCGGCTCCCAATGCTCGAGGTCGGTCGAGTGAAGTATCGGGAACGCATCGGGCGCATCGTTCGACGTCGCCACCAGCCAATACCCGTCGTCGGTTTTGAGCACCGCGGGATCGCCATAGCCCGACAGGATTTGCGGTGAGAGATTGTCGGTGATCAGCGGGCGCCACGGCGGCTCCGAGCCGGCCGGCCGCACTTCCTCGAAATGTCGCGGCTTGCGAGTGCCAAAATCACCCGCCAACTGATCGAAAAATTCTTCGTAGTGAAGCGGATCTCCACCCGCGACACGATAATCGCGCGGTTTGCCGCCATTGAAGCTGACGCGAAATTCAGTCGCCTCGCCGTCAGCCGTCGCTGCCACCTCAAAATGGGGAATGGTCATGGGGCGCAGACCGGCATCCCATTACGGCGAAACACTTCATTCGAACGAGCCACGGCTCGCGGCACCGAAAGCATTAACGATTTTCCCAGAAAGACGTTTGATAAGGAGATGGCTGCATCTCTGTGCATTTTAAATATAGCTTACTGAACCCGCAATGGCTCCCCAAGGCCCAGATCAAAAAGAATTCGAGCGAACACTGAGCCTGTTTTTCGAAGATAGGTGGCTCGGGAAATTTGGACAGCGGGATGAGTAGATTGCGGGCCTGAAGGCAGCCAGGATGGCTGCGAGCAGGAGGTAAGATGAGCAAGCGACCACGCCGGAACCTCAGTCCGGTATTCAAGGCGAAAGTGGCATTGGCGGCGGTGGAAAGCGAGTAGACGCTGGCTGAGTTGGCGCAGCGTTTCGACATTCACCAGAACCTGATCACGCAGTGGCGGGCGAAGCTGATGGAAAGCGCGGCCGACGCGTTCGGTGCGGGGGCGAACACATCGGAGCCGGTGGTTGACGTGAAGGTGCATCACGCCAAGATCGGCGAGTTGACGCTAACGAATGATTTTTTGTCCGGTGCACTCGGCAAGGCCGGACTATTGCCGAGCGCAAAACGATGATCGACCGTTCGCACAAACTACCAGTCGTCCAGCAGGCGCGGCAGCTCGGGGTCAGCCGCAGCAGCGTCTACTATCTGGCACGGCCCGTATCAGCCGTCGATCTGGCGATCATGAGACGGATCGACAAGTTGCACATGGACTATTCGTTCGCCGGCAGCCGGATATTGCGCGATCTGCTCGGCCGCGAGGACATCGCGGTTGGCAGGCGACACGTCGCGACGCTGATAAAGAAGATGGGCGTCACCGCGATCTATCGGCGGCCGAACACGTCGAAGCCGGAGCCGCGCCACACTCGCCGATAAGATCAGCTATGATGGCTTGGGCTCAGTTATCGCGCAGCAGGGTACATCAGGCCCGAAGATCATGCTCGACGCCCACATGGACGAACTTGGCGGGGTGGTTCGCCGGGTGACGGACAATGGCTTCCCCTCCATGCAAATGCTCGGTGGATGGCTCGAGCAAGCGCTCCCCGATCAGCGATGGACTATCATCGGACGCAATGGACCGATGACCGCTGTGACCGGTATTCGGGACATCCACGTCGTGCTCCCAGATGAGCGAACGAAAGTCTATCCACGAGACTGTCTCTATCTTGATGTCTGAGCGCGGACTCGGGCAGAGGTTGCCGC